>QKDJ01000293.1 GCA_003252145.1 Azovibrio restrictus | reverse complement strand
GCGAACCTTTCCATCTGAAACTGGATGACGTTCGCCTTCAGCGTTTCTTCGCTCGCCTGCTGGTGACCCCGGATGGGGAACTGCAACTGGACCGCCTGCTGCGGGGCGACAAGCCCAAGGCCGTGGCTGCCCAGGCGCCGGAAACGCCAGCCGAGCCCATGGTCAGTGCCAGTGATGTGCAGGCCACGACGGTGACGCCCGGGGCGCGGGAAGGGGAGCAGTCAGCCCCGGTGGCCCGCAAGTCCGAGCCCCTGCCAGTGGCTCTGGGGCGCTTCACCCTGGATGGGGGCACGGTCATCTTCAATGACCAGTTCATCAAGCTCAATTACACGGCCAATCTGTCCCAGTTGAAGGGCTCTGTGGGTCCCCTGGAAGCCGGGAAACGGGGCAAGCTGTTGATCCAGGGCAAGGTGGATAAAACGGCACCCATCAATATCACCGGCGAGCTGGAGCCTTTCAGCCAGGAGTTGTTCCTGGATGTGAAGGCCCAGGCCCGGGGCATCGACATGCCCGCCTTCAGCCCCTATTCCGGCCGTTACCTGGGCTACAACATCAAGAAGGGCAAGCTGTCCGTGGATGTGCATTACCAGGTGGAAAAGGGCATGCTCCAGGCCACCAACCGTATCTTCCTGGATCAACTGACCATGGGGGACAAGGTGGATAGTCCCGATGCCCTGTCGGTACCCATCAATCTGGCCCTGGCGCTCCTGAAAAACTCCAAGGGGGAAATCGACATTGAGTTGCCGGTCAGCGGCTCCATCAATGATCCCCAATTCAGCATCGGCGGCATCGTCTTCAAGGCCATCATGAATTTGCTGCTGAAGGCGGTGACCTCGCCCTTCACCTTGCTGGGCTCCATGTTCGGGGGCGGCGAAGAGCTTTCCTACGTGGAGTTCGCCAGCGGTGCCATGGCCATTTCTCCGGAAACGGAGCAGCGCTTGCAGCAACTTTCCAAGGCCCTGGTGGATAGGCCAGCCCTGACCCTGGAAGTAACCGGCCATGCGGACCCGGTCCAGGATACGGAGGGCTATCGCAAGGTGCTGCTGGAACGCCAGGTGAAATCCCGCAAAGTGGCAGCCGATGTGGCGCGGGGTAAGGCCGCAGTCCGTCTTGGGGAGGTGCAGCTGACGGCCGAAGAGTACGAGAAGTACCTGACCCAGGTGTACAAAGATGCCAAGTTCGACAAGCCGCGCAACATGATCGGGCTGACCAAGGGTCTGCCGGTGCCGGACATGGAGAAACTGCTGCTGGATCACATGCAGGTGAGTGAAGACGATTACCGGAATCTGGCCAGGCTGCGGGCCCAAGGGGTGCGGGACTGGTTGGTAAATACCGGGAACGTGCCTCAAGAGCGGGTCTTCGTGCTGGAGCCCCAGGTGGGGGGCGGCGAGGAGCCGGGCAACCGGGCTGTATTCAGCCTACGCTGAACTCCGGTCAGGTGAGTTCGAAGCGGAGCTGGCGGGCCAGACGCACGGTGGCGCATTGGATGGACACCGTTTCTTCGATGCGGCGGGCGTAGCCACCGGCCATGGCCAGGGCTACGGGCACCCGGCGGGCCCAGCACTCTTCCAGCACCTTCCTGTCCCGTTCCAGCAAGCCTTCCGGGCTCAGGTTCAGACGACCTAAGCGGTCATCCCGGTAGGGGTCGGCCCCGGCCAGATAAATCACCAGTTCCGGCCGGGCCAGATCAAAGGCCAGTTGCAGGTGTTCGTCCAGGCGCATGAGATAGGTGGTATCACTACAGCCATCGGGCAACTCCACGTCCAAGTCGCTTTCTTCCTTGGTAAAGGGGTAGTTGTTGGCCCCGTGCATGGAGAAAGTGAACACCCGGTTTTCCTGGCGCAGGATACGGGCCGTGCCATTGCCCTGATGCACATCCAGATCCACGATCAAGGCCCGGTTGATTCGGCCTTCCGCCAACAGTTTCAAAGTGGCGACAGCCGCATCATTGAAAATGCAGAAACCTTCTCCCCGATCGGCAAAGGCGTGGTGGGTGCCTCCGGCCAGGTTGGCAGCACAGCCTGTTTCAAGAGCTGAACGAGCGGCAGCCAGGGTGCCGCCAGCAGAACGACGGGAGCGTTCCACCATTTCCGGGCTCCAGGGAAAACCGATGGCCTTCTGTTCCTCTGGAGTCAAAGTGCCGTTAGTTACCCGGTCAATGTAGCCCCGGTCGTGGGCCAGGCTCAGGGTGTCGTTGTCTGCGGCAGGAGGGAGTCGGAAATCAGCGGGGGAAAAGTCCCCGGATTGCTCCAGGGACTGGCGTAGCAGGGCATATTTTTCCATGGGAAAACGATGCCCGGGCGGCAGAGGCAGGACAAAACCATCTGCGTAATACAGGTGCATGGCTTAGAGCTGGGCACCCAGACTGATCAGGTAGTTGTCCAGAAACAGGGGGCCGTAGATTTCCAGGGGAAAGAGTTCTGAGCGCTTGGTCCAGTTGAAGGCCAGACCATCCACCACAGCCACCAGGCCAATGGTGGCCTGGTAGGGCGTCAGGCGGCGATCGATCTGCCCCTTTTCCTGGGCTTGCATCATGGCCCTTTCGATGATGTCGATATGGCTTTCCCCTTCCTCCAGGTACTTCTGGCGGAGGGCAGCCATTTCTCCCACGTATTCGCACTTGTGCCAGAAAATCTCAAAGACCTTGCTGTAATCCGGGTCTGAACTGAGCTTGAGCATGAATTCCAGGGTGGCTGAACGCAGGAAGCCCAGAGGGTCCTGATTTATCAGTTGCTGACGTTCTTCGCTGTTGAGCATCAGGGGGCAGACCAAGCGTTCCATCATGGCATTGAACAGATCCACCTTGTTCTCGAAGTGCCAGTAGATGGCGCCCCGGGTCACTCCGGCTTCCCTGGCAATGTCATTCAGGGAGGTCTGGGAAACGCCCTTCTGGCCAAAAAGCTCCACAGCCGCATCCAGGATGCGGTTGCGGGTGACCTGGGCGTCTTCCTTGGTTTTCCTGACCATGATCAGCCTGCTTTGGCCGGATCACTGGACTCGGGGGTTTCCTGTTTCCAACCACCACCCAGAGCCTTGAACAGGTCCACAGCCGCCGACAGGCGGTTCTTGCGCAGCTCCAGATACAGGAGTTGGGCATTGTTGAAGGTACGCTGGCTATCCAATACGGTCAGAAAGCTCACGTAACCGGCTTCGTAACGGGCCTTGGAAATGTCCAGGGCCTGCCGGGAGGCATCCACCTGGGTGGCCAGGGCGATTTCTTCCTCGCTGTACTCCTTCAGGGTCACCAGGGCGTCTTTCACTTCCCGGAAAGAGGTCTGTACCGTCATCCGGTAATTGGCCAGGGCTTCCTTCTGGGCGGCGGTGGCCTGATCCACCTGGGCGCCGGTTTTGCCTGCATTGAAAATAGGCATGGCCAGGGCAGCACCATAGGACCAGATGGCCGCGCTGCCGGAGAACAGATTGGACAGGGAGGCACTTTCGCTACCCAGCAGCCCCGTCAGACTGATGGTGGGGAAGTAGGCGGCCTTGGCCACGCCGATGCGGGCGTTGGCGGCTACCAGCAGTTCCTCGGACTGGCGCACGTCAGGGCGGGCTTCCAGCAGGGAGGAGGGCAGACCAACCGGTGGCAGGGGGGGCAGGGGCAATTTCTTGAATTCACCCGTGGTCACCTTGAGCGCAGGCTGTCCGGTGAGCAGCCCCAACTGGTGTTCGCTCAGGGCACGCTGGCGTTGCAGCTGGTTGAGCTGGGCCTGGGCATTGGCGTAGGAAGCCTGGGCTTGGGCGAGTTCCAGAGGGGAGTCAGCACCGGCATCTACCCGGGCACGCACGATCTTCAGGGTTTCCGCCTGGCTGTCCAGGGTTTCCCGGGTCACCTGTAATTCAGCGTCCAGAGCCCGCAGGGTCAGGTATTCGTCGGTGACCTGGCCGGCCAGGGAGAGGCGCAGGGCATCCCGGGCAAATTCGCTGGACAGGGCTGTGGCCCGGGCCGCTTCATTGCTGCGACGGATACGGCCCCAGATATCCAGCTCATAGCTGATGCCCATGGCCACACGCCGGTCAGTGCTGGTGGTGGAGCCTTGGGTCCTGCCGCTGGCCGTATCGCCGCTGGTGCGGCTGCGGGTGGAGCTGGCATTGAGGTCCACACTGGGGACGTAGTCGGCCCAGGCTTCCCGGGAGGCTGCCTGGGCCGCTTCCATACGGGCGGCGGCGGCCATCAGGTCCTGGTTGTTTTCCAGGGCCTGGGTCATCAAGGTGTTCAGGTAGGCATCGTCGAACAGGGTCCACCATTCCGCGTGAACCGGGGCTGCGGGAGTGGTGGACGCTGCATCGGAGGTCTCGGCGCTGGCTTCATAACGCTCCGGCAACCCATTGTCGGGACGCATGAAATCGGGACCGATAGCGCAACCGGCCATGAACAGGGCACTGCTCAGAGCGGCAGCCAGGGGAGCTTTAAGCAAAGGCTTACGCATGGGAGTTTTCCTCCTGGTCATTCTCTTGACCATGGTCATGACCGGCGGGCAGGGGTTGACTGCCCTTTTCCAGCCATTTGAAGAAGAGAGGTACGAAGATGGTGGCGATGAAGGTGGCGGCAATCATGCCCCCGAACACGCCGGTACCCATGGACTGACGGGCTGCCGCACCGGCACCCGTGGCCTTCACCAGGGGGAAGACCCCCAACACGAAGGCCAGGGAGGTCATGACGATGGGGCGGAAGCGCAGACGGGCTGCTTCGATGGCGGCGTCCGCCACCTTCATGCCTTCCGCGTACTTCTGGGCGGCAAATTCCACAATCAGAATGGCGTTTTTCGAGGCGAGACCAATCAGTACCACCAGACCGATCTGGAAGTAGATGTCATTGGGCATGCCACGCAGCCAGACGGCGGTAAGCGCCCCCATCAGGGCGAAAGGCACGGCCATGATCACGGCCACAGGCAGGGACCACTTCTCGTACTGGGCGGCCAGAATCAGGAACACCATGATGATGGCGAAGCCAAAGGCCTGGGCCGAGGAGCCGGAGGTGCGCTTTTCCTGGAAGGCCTGACCTGTCCAGGCAATGGTGTAACCCTCGGGCAGGGTGGCGGCCGCCACGTCTTCCACGATCTTGATGGCATCGCCAGAGCTGACGCCGGGCTTGGAGTCACCCATGATCTTGGAAGAGAGGAAGCCATTGAAGCGTTCCACCTGTTCAGGACCCACCACGCGCTTCACCGTACTGATGGCGGAAATGGGGATCATGGCGTTGGTGGTGCTGCTACGCACATAGACCTTGCCCAGGTCCTCAGGCTTCATCCGGTAATTGGCATCGGCCTGCAATTGCACGCGATAAACCTTACTACCCAGGTTGAAGTCGTTCACATACAGAGCGCCCATGGTGCTCTGCAGGGTGTCATAGATGTCAGCGATGGGAATCCCCAGGGCAATGGCCTTGGCTTCATCCACTTCCACGAACAACTGGGGCACGGTGGGACGATAGAAGGTGGAAATCCGCGTGAATTCCGGATGCTTCTGCAGTTCGGCCATGAATTGCTGGGTGACCTCGTTCAGGCTCTTGGCGGCACCGTCAGCACGGTTCTGCACATAGACCTCGAAGCCACCCGCGGTACCCAGACCCCGGATGGGGGGCGGGTTGAACACCAGACCCAGACCGTCGGGCTGGGACATGCCGATACCCATGAACTT
>QKDJ01000190.1 GCA_003252145.1 Azovibrio restrictus | reverse complement strand
GTTGGTCGTCCAGTTCATCCTGCAGCAGGGGCGGCATTTCTGCCTGGGGTGCTGTGGCGGCTTGGACAGCTTGCTCTTCCGGGCTGGCGTCTTGAGGTTCGGCCGGGACCGGCTCAGGTTCTGCCGGGGGGTCCAGCTTGTCGCCCAGAACGGCTGCCAGATCCTTTTCCTGGGCGCTGGAGGCGCCGGTATCCTGCTTTGGCGCGTAGGTTTGTCCCAGGGCTTCGATCAGGGCCGGTTGGGCTTCCGGCATGTGGCCGTTGGACAGCTGCAGCAGCATGGCTTCGAGCATGTCCAGGGTTTGGCGGAGGACTTCCTGGCCTTCCACGCTGTCCGGTTGTTGGGAGGCATCCCGACGTAGCAGGGCATGCTCCAGGGCTTTGCCCAGTTTGTTGACCGGGAGAATGCCCACGGTGCCAGCAATGCCTGCCAGGGTATGGGCGGCGCGGCCCACCTCGAAGGGCGTGGGCATGGCCGGGGCCTTTTCCAGTTCCTTGAGGAAAACCTGCAGGTTATCCAGGTGACCCCGGGCCTCGTCCCGGAAAATCTCGTACAGCTGAGGCGAAATGGTCAGGATCTGGGTTTCCGGGAGCGCAGGGGCCTCAGCGGCGGCGACAACTACTTCGGGGCCGTTTTCAGAGTCGGATTCGACTTCGCTCTGAGATCCAGGCATCTCCTCCTGGGGCAGATCTGCCGACTCTTCAGGGAAGGCCAGGTCCATTTCAACGGAAATTTCAGGCTCGGCCTCGGCGTCCATCTCCAGGGTTTCAGGGAGATCGGAAACCGGGTCTTGAGCATCTTCTTCCAGAACGATCTCAGGAGAGGATTCTGGCAAAGACTCAATGGCGGGGGCCTCAGGACTTTCCTCTGTGTCCAGATCAAAGGAGATTTCCAGGTCTTCCAAGGTATCCAAAGAGGCGGGCTCAGGGACAGGCGTCGATTCCTCTGGAGCTGCATCCGGGCTTTCCGCCTCCAGTAGCACTTCGGGCGTGGGCTCGATGGCGGGGACGTCAGCGGTTTCATCCTCGTCCAGATCGAAGGCGATCTCCAGGCCTTCCAGGGCGTCCAGAGGGGCTGGCTCCGATGCCGGTGCTTGTTCCAATTCAGGTTCGGCAGCGGTCACAGGAGTCTCGTCACCCAGGCTTTCAAGGGGCGCCAAGTCAAATCTGGAAGCGAGCAGGTCTGCCGACAGTTCGGCTTCGGGAGTGTCCAGCTCGTCACGGACTTCATCCTCTGCCTGGGGAGAGGGCTCCTCCAGGTTGAATTCCATCTCGATTTCCTGGGTTTCAGGCGCAGGCTCGGGTGGGGAGGGGGGCTGAGGTGCTGGAGGCGTGGGAGGCGTAGCGTTTTCCTCGCCCCGCAGGCGCTCTGCCAGAGTGACCAGGGGTTGAGGGTCGGGTACCAGACCATCGCCGCTTTCCAGGTGTACCACCCAGACCGTGAAAATCTGGTGGGCCAGGGTGATCATGTCCAGCAGCTCGGATGTGACTTCCTGCTCCTGGCGCAGCCAGAGGTTGAGGGTCTGCTCCACGGCCCAGGCGGTTTCGCCCAGGTCCTTCAAGCCCACCATGCGACCACTACCCTTCAGGGTATGGGCCGAGCGGCGGATGGTGGTCAGGGTTTCGGTGTTGTGGGGCTGCTGACGCAGGGTTTCCAGGTTAGTGCCGATGGTGGCCAGCACCTCGGTGGCTTCTTCCAGGAAGATGGCCAGCAGTTCCGCATCCAGTTCGTCAGTGCTGGCCTGGGCCAGCAGCAGGGTCTCTTCCGAGGGGGCCGGGGCTTCTGATTTGGAGCTCATGGGCGCCAAGGCTTCCACCACGGCCTCCATGGCCGGGGCTTCCCTGGTCTTGTCTGCCGGGGCGGCGAGGGCTGCCTTGGCCTGGTTGACCAGGGCTTGATCGGCGACCAGATCGGCATCCTTCTGCAGGGCTTGCAGATGCGCCTGCAAATCATCGCGCAGGGCCTGATTCCCGGGCTGGGTCTTGATTGCAGCCAACAGATCCCGGGTTTCCGATTTGAGACGTTCCAGCTGGCTTTCCACACTGACTACGGGAGGCTCGTCGGGCTGCTCCTCCAGGGAAAACTCTTCCTCTTCGGTGTCTGTTGCGCTTTCATCGTCCTGCTGCAGCTGCTTCAGAAACTCATGGAAGTCCACATTGCCGTGCTGCAGGGCGTCAATGAAGAAGCCCAGGGTGGACAACTGCTGAGCCACGGTTTCAAACATGCCGGCCTCAGGGACCGCATCGGTATGGGTGAAGGCACGGATGTGCTGTTCGCAGTCGCCTAGAAACTGGACGGCGGCATCCTGGCCGAGAATGGTCAGGGCACCGGAAATCTGACGCAGGGGACCTTCCAGAGTGCTGGCTTCGGGCCGCTTGTTGGTATCCCGGAAATAGGCATCAAGAATTTGCTCGATTTGAGCCAGATTGTTCTGGATTTCCCGGGCAACCTGGGCCATGAGCAGGCGTTCCTGAGCACGGCGGGTCATTTCGTCCAGCAGGGGAACGTCTTCGTCCGCAGGCATTTCACCGGCCATGCAGGCATGCAGGCGGGCGGCCATCAGGTCCACTTGTTTGGCGAAGTCCTGACCCAAACGGGAATAGTTATCCAGAGAGGTTTGCACCAGCAACAAGGCCGTGGCGATTTCCATGGCCACGCCGTCAGATTGGCGCGTGGGGTCCAGGGATAGCCAGTTGGCGGTGGCCATGAGCGCCTGGGCCAGGCGCTTCAGGTCCTCATGTTCCAGTTCGCTGGCCAGTTGGGCGCTGCCCCGGGTGTGGTCCACAAAGGCGGTCAGGGCGGTTGCACTACCGGCACAGAAGCGATTCCACTGTTCTTCAGCAGTGGCAATGGTTTCCCGCAGACGGCGAAGGACGGCTTCCTGAGGCGGTTGGCCTATGCCTTGTCCCTGGCCGGCGGCTGGAATCAGGTTGTCCAGATGATAGGTGCCCTGGATTTCCGCCAGCAACGGGTCGGCATCGGAGGGGGTGTGGGCGACGAAATACAGGGAGTCCCGCAGCAAACGCTCGGCCACCCCGGGATTGCCTTCCAGAAGGCGGCGAATCTGCAGGTCCACGCGGGCGCAGAGGGAGCGGGCATCACCGGCCTGGGAGGCTCCGTGGGCGAGTGCAGTGACCAGACCAAGGGCGGCCCACCAGAAGGCGCGGGAGGAGGGAGAAATCTGGGTGGCTTCGATGCGACGCAGGGCTTCCTGCATCAGCGTCAGTCCATCCCGACTGGCTGCACTGCCTTCGGGCTGACGCAACCAAGCCAGTAAGCCCCGCTGGAAACGGACCCGCTCGGAGCGAATCAGCTTCTGGCGTTCTTCCTGGGTCATGGGGACCCCTGCCGGGCGCTTGGGCGGACGAAGCCCCAAGTCGGGGAAGAAGAGGTCGGTAGGGCTGGCCGCCGGTATTCCCTGGGCCGCACACAGGCTGCGGTAAACCGGGAGCAGACGCAGAGGCTGATTGGGTTCCCCTGCCAGCAGATCATCCAGATACTGGCGCAGGGCCTGAATGGCGGCCTCGGCAGGCGGCAGTGCAGGCTCCGGAGGCGCGATCTTCCCTTCTTCCAGGGCGGCCAGCAGGGCCTCCAGGGTTTCGGTGATCTGGGTAACTCCGTCCAGTCCGACTACGGACAGTGCGCCGTGCACCTGGTGGATATGGGTGCGACAGAACTTGAACTGGGTGGCATCACCTTGGGTACGGAATTGCTGGAGCGCTTCCGCAGCCCGTTCCAGGGCCAGGTCGATCTCCCCCTTGACCCACGTCAGGGGGCCGAGATCGAAATCAGTGACTGCGTTCATGGGCAATGGTTTCTCAGCTGACCTTGAAGCCGGCAACCGAACCCTTCAGTTCGGAGGCCAGGGCGGTAAGTTCATCCACGGCTTCTGCTGTTTGGGTGGTGCCTGCCGTGGTTTGTTCGGTAATGCGCAGAATGTCCTGCATCAGCCCGGCTACCTGGGTTGCCGATTGGGACTGGGTGTGCGTGGCGCCGGAAATGTTTTCAATCAGGGCAGCCAAATCGCGGGACACCTGACCGATTTCCGAGAGGGCCTGACCGGCGGCATCAGAACGCTTGGCTCCTTCCACCACACCCTGGGTGGATTGTTCCATGGCGGACACAGCATCCTGGGTGTCGGTCTGAATGGTCTTGACCAGTGCGGAAATCTGCTTGGTAGCTTCCGCGGAGCGTTCAGCCAGTCGCTGCACTTCTTCCGCAACCACCGTAAAGCCGCGCCCGGCTTCACCGGCCGAAGCCGCCTGAATGGCAGCGTTCAGAGCCAGCACGTTGGTCTGTTCGGTAATGTCGGAAATCAGTTCCACGATTTCGCCAATCTCTTGGGAAGACTCACCCAGTCGCTTGATGCGCTTGGAGGTTTCCTGGATCTGCTCGCGAATTTCGTTCATGCCGCGGATGGAATCCTGCACGGCGGTGGCGCCCTTTTCCGCAGCTTCCAGAGAGGCCCGGGCTACCTGGGCCGACTGGCCTGCGTGGCTGGATACCGCGTTCATGGAGTTGGCCATCTGCAGCGCGGACTCGCCGGCGGTGCCAATTTCGGCCCCTTGCTTTTCGGCAGCGTCCAGCAGTTCGGCGGAGGTCTTACGGGCAATTTCAGTGGCCTGGGTCACTCGGGTTGCCGCATCGTTAATCCGGCCTACCAGTACTCGCAACTCTTCAATGGTGTAGTTGATGGAGTCAGCGATGGCCCCGGTAATGTCTTCCGACACGGTGGCGGTTACGGTCAAGTCACCATCGGCCAGGTCGCCCAGTTCGTTCATCAAACGCAGGATGGCCTCCTGGTTCTGACGGTTGGCGGTTTCAGAGGCGATCCGCTGGGTTTCGGATTCTTCCGCACGGCGGCGGGTGTCACCCAGATAAATCTTGGCCAACATACCCAGGGTGGCAATGGCAGCGATAGCCATCACCAGCAGCAGAACCACGTACAGGGCCCGTTCCGCCAGTTCGCCTTGATAGGCCTTGGCCAGGGCATCGGTTTCGGCCAGCAGATTGTCGCTTTCCCGGAAGATGCGGGCGCCGGCTTGCTTGGCCAGTACCAGGGGCTGCATGTTGCCCAGAATGCTGCGAATGGCATCACGGTATTCGCCGAATACCTGGTCCAGTTCGGCTAGCTTTTCTTTGGTTTCAGCGGTGTTGTTGGCGCTATCCACCAAGCCCGCGAGAATGTCCTTGAAGGCATTCGTGTCCTTGCCCAGCAAGAAGGCTACTTCCGGATTGATGGTGTCACCGCCCAGCATGGCGCTGGCGTTCTTGGCGATCCGCTGGGTCAACATCACCAACTGGTTGGCTGCCGCGATTTCCCGGGCGTTGTTGCCGCCCTGAAGTTTCAGGGTGGCCACCTGTTCTGCCAGGTCCAGCAGTTCAGGGTTGCGACCGTCGATGGAGGCTACGTTCTTACCCAGGCCCACCAGGTTCTTTTCCTGGGCGATCAGGGTGCTGGCATCTTTTTCCATCTTCACCCAATGGGTGTTCAGGGATTCCAGTTGTGCGGCCACTCCTTCGGGGGATGCAGGTACCTCAGCTTCTCCAATGGTGCCGCCACTGCGCAGGGTTTGCAGCAAGTTGGTGAACATGGTTGGCTAGGCATATGCTTTCCAACAGCCAGCGCCCGAAGAAGCCTGTGCCGCCCGTGATGAATAGCCGT
>QKDJ01000269.1 GCA_003252145.1 Azovibrio restrictus | reverse complement strand
TTGAAGCGCTGCTGATCCAGCGTTCCCTGACCGACGCCGAACTGCTGACCGCCGCAGAGAAATCAGCTGATTTCCGCATCCTGCCCAACGCCACCGTGCTCAAGATCGGCGGCCAGAGCGTGATCGACCGGGGCCGCGCCGGCCTCTACCCCCTGGTGGACGAAATTGTCGCCGCCCGCAAGGAGCACAAGCTCCTGATCGGTACCGGCGCCGGCACCCGGGCCCGCCACCTGTACTCCGTGGGCGCCGGCCTGAACCTGCCTGCCGGTGTGCTCTCCCAACTGGCCTCCTCCGTGGCCGACCAGAACGCTGCCATGCTGGGCCAACTGATGGCTCAGTACGGTATCCCCGTGGTGGGCGGCGCCGGTCTGTCCACCGTGCCTCTCTCCATCGCCGAAGTGAATGCAGTGATCTTCAGCGGCATGCCTCCCTACAAGCTGTGGATGCGTCCTGCCGCCGAAGGGGTGATTCCTCCTTACCGTACCGATGCTGGCTGTTTCCTGCTGGCTGAACAGTTCGGTTGCAAGGCCATGATCTACGTGAAGGACGAGGACGGCCTGTTCACCGCCAACCCCAAGACCGACAAGAACGCCACCTTCATCCCCAAGATTTCCGTGGATGAAATGAAGGCCAAGGGGCTGCACGATTCCATCCTCGAATTCCCGGTGCTGGACCTGCTGCAGGCCGCCCGCCATGTGCGCCAGGTTCAGGTCATCAACGGCCTGGTCCCCGGCAATCTGACCCGTGCGCTGGCTGGCGAACACGTGGGCACCATCATCACCGCGAACTGAGGAGCATCGTCATGGCTGAAATTACCAATACCATCAAGCACGTGGCGTCTCCCCTGGCACGCCAGACCCTACAGGACAAGGAGCTGACCCGCCCCGTGGCCGGCGTCCGCCCCATTCGCCTGCTGCCCTGGCTGCAAGTGATCAAGATCGGTGGCCGCATCATGGACCGGGGTGCCGAAGCCATCCTTCCCCTGGTGGATGAACTGCGCAAGCTGCTGCCCGAACACCGTCTGCTGATCCTCACCGGCGCCGGCATCCGTGCCCGTCACGTGATGAGCGTGGGCCTGGACCTGGGTCTGCCCGTGGGCTCCCTGTCTCCCCTGGCAGCCAGCGAAGCCGGCCAGAACGGCCACATCCTGGCCTCCCTGCTGGCCCCCGAGGGCGTCTCCTACGTGGAGCACGAGACCATCTCCGGCCAGTTGGCCATCCACCTGCAGGCCGCCCGTGCCGTGGTGGGCAGCGCCTTCCCTCCCTACCATCACCACGAATTCCCCAACTCCCGTCTGCCCATGCACCGGGCTGACACCGGGGCCTTCCTGCTGGCTGACGCCCTGGGCGCCGCCGGCCTGACCATCGTGGAAGATGTGGATGGGGTTTACAGCGATGATCCCAAGGGGGCCAATGGCGCCCAGGCCAAGTTCCTGCCGGAAACCAAGGCCACCGATCTGCTGGCCACCAGCAAGCCCCTGCCCTGCGACCGGGCCATGCTGGAAGTGATGGCCACCGCCCGCCACCTGGAACGGGTGCAAGTGGTCAATGGTCTGGTGCCGGGCCGCATCACCGCCGCCCTGCGCGGCGAGCATGTGGGTACCCTGATCCATACGGGTGTCAGCAAGGCCTGATCCAGGCTTTCTGAAGTCCCAAAGCCCGGCCGCTCCTCGGAGTGCGCCGGGCTTTTTTATTGTCTCACCGCTAGACTCGTTTCCATATTTCGACAATACTGGAAATATGGAAATACTTAACGCATCTGAACGGCTGGCCGCCCTGGGCAACGAATCCCGCTTGCGCATCTTCCGGCTGCTGGTGGAAGCCGGCCCGGCCGGTCTCAACGCCAGCACCATCGGTGAGCACCTGGGCATGGCACCGGCCACCCTTTCCTTTCATCTGGGGCATCTGAGCCGGGTTGGCCTGATCAGCGGTATGCGGGAAAGCCGCTTCATCCACTATTCCGCCAACTATTCCGCCATGGATGAATTGATCGCCTTTCTGACCAGCAACTGCTGCCAGGGCGCAGATTGCCTGCCGAAAACCACCCTCTGCGACACCACCGAGAAGCGCAGGGCCATCGCCGGATCGAACAGCTGATGCCAGCACTCAAAACCGTCCTGGTGCTCTGCACGGGAAACTCCTGCCGTTCCCAGATGGGAGAAGCCATCCTCAACGCCGAACTGGCCGGGCTGGTCCATGCCATTTCCGCCGGCACCCAGCCCCAGCCCCGGGTCGCCGAAGGGGCCCTGGAAGCCCTGCAGCTGGCGGGCCTGCCCACGGAAAACCTGTATCCAAAAACCGTGGAGGCGGTCATGGATCAGCCCATTGATCTGGTGGTCAGCGTCTGCGACAACGCCAAGGAAAGCTGCCCCATCTTTCCCCGACCCGTACCCCGTATCCACCTGCCTTTCCATGACCCCCACGGGGAAGCCCTGGAAAGTTTCGTGGCCGTGCGGGACGACATCCGCACCCGACTGGTCCCCGCCGTGCGGACCGCCCTAGGACTTTGAGGAATCCCATGTCTATCCAGTGTGAAACCACCGCCGAGGCCGCCGCCGGAGCACCCATGAGTATTTTCGAACGCTTCCTCAGCCTCTGGGTCCTGCTTTGTATCGGGGCGGGCATCCTGCTGGGCCAGGGCTTCCCGGCCCTGTTCCAGGCTCTGGGCCAGATGGAAGTGGCCCAGGTAAACATTCCCGTGGGCCTGCTGATCTGGGTCATGATCGTGCCCATGTTGATGAAGATTGATTTCGACTCCATCCATGAAGTGAAGGATCAGAAGGCAGGCATCGCCATCACCCTGTTCGTGAACTGGGCCATCAAGCCCTTCACCATGGCGGCCCTGGGTTGGCTGTTCATCCGCCACATCTTCGCCCCCTGGCTACCGGCCGAACAGCTGGACAGCTACATCGCCGGCCTGATCCTGCTGGGCGCAGCCCCATGCACCGCCATGGTCTTTGTCTGGAGCAACCTGTGCCGGGGCCATGCCAACTTCACCCTGTCCCAGGTGGCCCTGAACGATCTGGTCATGGTCTTCGCCTTTGCCCCCATCGTCGCCCTGCTCCTGGGCATCTCGGCCATTCCCGTGCCCTGGGACACCCTGCTCCTGTCGGTGGTCATGTACATCGTCATTCCCCTGGCCATCGCCCAGGGCTTGCGCCGCCACTTCATGCGTAACGGGGAGGCCGCCTTCAAGCAGGCGGTGGAGCGCATCGGCCCCTTCACCATCCTGGCCCTGCTGGCCACTCTGGTATTGCTGTTCGCCTTCCAGGGTGAAGCCATCGTCCGCCAGCCTTTGGTCATCGCCATGCTGGCCGTGCCCATCTTCCTCCAGGGTCTGCTGATTGCCGCCCTGGGTTACCTGCTGAATCGCTGGTTCCGGGTTCGCCATGACGTGGCCGGTCCCTCCACCATGATCGGCGCCTCCAATTTCTTCGAGCTGGCCGTGGCCGTGGCCATCGTCCTCTACGGTTTCGATTCGGGAGCCGCCCTGGCCACCGTGGTAGGTGTTCTGATTGAGGTACCGGTCATGCTCTGGCTGGTGAAGATGATCAATAACTCGAAAGCCTGGTATGAGCGCCGCTGACCTGAACTCCGCGCCCCCATCTGCCCGCCTCTATCGCTGGCTGGCTGCCGTGGCCCTGGCCAGCGGCCTGTGGGTGCTGGCCTACAGCCAGCTCGTGCCTTTTGCCGACACCCTGCTGGGTCTGTTGGGCCTGAGCCGGGACAAGCACCTGGGGGAAGCCGTGCATTTCTTCCTCTACGACACCCCCAAGGTCTTGCTGCTCCTGACCGGCATCGTCTTTCTCATGGGCATCGTCCAGACCTTCTTTGCCCCGGAACGTACCCGAGCCCTGTTGGCGGGTAGGCGGGTAGGCGTTGGTAACGTGCTCGCAGCCTCTCTGGGCATCGTCACCCCCTTCTGTTCCTGTTCCGCCGTGCCCCTTTTCATCGGTTTCCTGTCTGCCGGCGTGCCCCTGGGGGTGACCTTCTCCTTCCTCATTTCAGCCCCCATGGTCAATGAGGTGGCCCTGGCCCTGCTGTTCGGCATGTTCGGCTGGAAGGTGGCTGCCCTGTATCTGGGTTTGGGGCTGGCGGTGGCCATCGTAGCCGGGCTGGTCATCGGTCAGCTGGGCATGGAAAAACATCTGGAAGACTGGGTGCGACAGATCCAGAACAGCCAGAGCGCGGCCCACACGGGAGAGCATCAAGACTGGGTAAGCCGCTTCGAAGCGGGCTGGTCCCATGTGAAGAGCATCGTCGGCAAGGTCTGGCCCTACATTCTTGGGGGCATCGCCCTGGGGGCCGGCATCCATGGTTATGTGCCCGAGGACTTCATGGCCTCCTTCATGGGGCAGGATGTGTGGTGGGCGGTTCCCGCCGCCGTGCTCCTGGGGGTACCCATGTACACCAACGCGGCCGGGATCATTCCCATCGTCGAGGCCCTGATCGGCAAGGGCGCCGCCCTGGGTACGGTGCTGGCCTTCATGATGAGCGTCATCGCCCTGTCGGCCCCGGAAATGATCATCCTGCGCAAAGCCCTGAAACCCCGCCTGATCGCCGTGTTCGCGGGCGTGGTGGCCACCGGCATCCTGGTGGTGGGCTATGTGTTCAATCTGGTTTTATAACTAAGGAAATCGCCATGAAAAACGTGAAAGTGCTGGGCACCGGCTGTGCCAATTGCCGCAATACCATGGCCCTGATCGAGGAAGTAGCCCGGGCCAAAGGCGCTGAAATCAGCCTGGAAAAGGTGGAGGATCTGCCCATCATCATGAGCTATGGGGTCATGTCCACCCCGGGCGTGGTCATCGACGGCCAGGTGGTCCACGCGGGCGGCGTCCCCAGCCGGGACAAGGTGGAAGCCTGGTTCATCTCCACCTAACAAAGTTGAACTAAAACTTGGATTCACCGGAGCCCAGCCATATGCGACTGGCTTCCGTTCTCAACGGCCCCTGCTGCAACAGCTGAAACCCATTGCTAGGAATTTTCAACCTTGATAAACCACTTTGGCTGCATGGCATGAAAATCTTGTCGAATATTTGACGACAAATAGCTTGCCGAATCGAGCACAAACGGCAGGGAATTTACGCGTTTGAATACAACCCAATGCCAGAATTCCTTGCCCTTCTCCTGGTAATGCTTGATGGATAACAACGCGAGATCAGGCAAAGCCTCCCAAGTTTCAAATGGGATTTCGTGAGGAGATGTTTGAATGCCGGCACTCGACAATAAACGGCGGACGTACTGGGTATCGGACCAAAGCGACTCATCTGAAGCATGAATTCCCATCGCATTGGCTACGTTTTTCATCTCTGAGTATGTCTTACCCAGAATATTGGCAACAGATGCGATTCCGCATCCAGTAGTTTCTTCTTGAACTACAGGTTTTAGCATTTGTTTTTCTGAATATTTGAGTAGAAGAGAGGCATCTGTCCGTGTTCTCTGTGTTCTAGCCAAGCTACGACTAGAACTTGAAGGTTTTGATGGCATCCTCCCAATTCATCCCATCAAACATCCGTATTTCAATATTTGGGAGCTCAGTCCAATAGTTGTCTAGGCATCGGATGTTGATGCTATACATGTCTGGAGCGGCGCGAGGATTAGTAAACGGATGAACTCCGCAGGTCTTACAGAACCAGTTTTTAGCGATTTTATCGCCGGCTTGATATAGGGAAAGTGACTCCTCCCCTG
>QKDJ01000284.1 GCA_003252145.1 Azovibrio restrictus | reverse complement strand
CCCCTCACCACCCGGCTGGCCCTTGGATTCCTGCTGGTCGCAGCCCTGCCCCTGGCCATTCTGGCCTGGTTCTATCTGCACACTTTCGAGGAAACCCTGAGCCAGACAGTGCTGCAGAACATTTCCTCCATCGCGGACAAGAAGGCCGACCAGATCAACACCTTCATCAATGAACGTCTTGATGATGTGCAGACCCTGAGCCGCAGCGCTCAGGTGCGCCAGACCATGGAAGCCATCGAGCAGGAACGCAGGCGAGGCGCTCACCTGAGCCCGACGCAGGAGGCCTCCTACCGGAATCAGTTCAACACCCTGATCCGCTCCAGCGTCTATCACGACCTGCTGCTTATCGCCCCCAATGGGGATGTGGTGTTTTCCTTGCGCCAGGAAGCCGACCTGGACACCAGCCTGACCACCGGCCCCTACAAGGACACTGGTCTGGCCAGAGGTTTTCGTCAGGCCATGGCCTCCCTGTATACGGATTTGACGACCTTTGAGGCCTACGGCCCATCCAATGGCAAAACAGCCGCCTTCCTGGTAGCCCCCTTGCTGGAAGAGGGGCGCCCTGCCGGTGCCCTGGCCCTGCAGCTCAATCTGGACACCATCACCCCCGTTCTGGCGGATCGAACGGGCCTGGGAAGCACAGGCGAAACCATCCTGGCTGAGCCCTCTGGCGACAGCCTGCGCCTGCCCCTGTCCATTCGTCACGATCAGCCCGCTTCCCTGGCCATTCAAATGCCCATGGCCCAGGCCAGCCAACCCATGCGCCTAGCTTTGGCTGGCGACTACGGTTCTGGCCTTACCCGTGACAGCGCAGGAAAAGCCATTGCCGCTGCCTGGCGCTACCTGCCCGCCCTGGGCTGGGGCATGGTGGTCAAGATTGACCAAACCGAGGCTATGGCTCCGGTCATCCATGCCCGTCAGACCACTTGGCTGGCCCTGATCCTGTTCCTGGTGCTCTCGGGCACCAGCGCCCTCGTCATAGGCTGGCGCTTCTTCCATTCCGAACGCATCATCGCCCGCCAGGAAGCCCGTTACCGGGGCATGTTCGATCACATGAACGAAGGGGTTTCCCTGTTCCGCCTGACCAAGGATCAACGGGATTTCACCATCATCGACTTCAACCGGGCAGCCGAAACCATCACAGGTCTTCGGCGTGATGAAGTCAAGGGCAAACACCTGACCAAGGTTTTTCCGGGAGTCATCGACTCAGGTTTTCTCGAGACCCTGAAGAAAGCTGAGAAAACCGGACAAATGCAGTCCCTGCCCCAAACCCACTATCGAGACGAACACTTGGAATTATGGGTGGAAAATGATGTGGTTCGCCTCCCTGGCGGCGATGTACTCAGCGTTTTCCGGGATGTAACCGCCAAGCGCGATGCGGAGACGGCCTTGCACCTTTACGCCAGCGTCTTTGCCCACAGTAGCGAGGCCATCATCATCACGAATGCGGATAATCGCATCGTGGCCGCCAACCCAGCTTTCACCGCCCTGACAGGATACAGCCAGGAAGATGTCCTGGGACAGTGTCCCAGCCTGCTGGCTTCGGGAGAAACCTCTGCCGAGGTCTACCAGGACATGTGGACCAGCCTGAATGAGCGAGGCTTCTGGCATGGAGAACTCTGGGACCGAAACAAGAATGGTGAGATGTCTCCCTGCTGGGCCTCCATTTCCGTGATCCGCAATCCAGAAGGGGAGATCACCCACCATATTGCCAATTTCACGGACATCACCGAACGCAAGGCCAGCGAGGAACGTATCGCCCACATGGCCCACCATGATGCCCTGACCGGACTGTTCAACCGCTACAACCTGGAAAGCCGCCTGGCCCAGGCTCTGCTGGACAGCCGACGGGAAGGACGTTACCTGGCAGTACTGTTCATTGACCTGGATCGCTTCAAGATCATCAATGACACCCTGGGTCACCACATTGGTGACCTGTTGCTGGTGGAAATCTCCCGCCGCCTCCAGAAGGCGGTAAGGGATAGTGACATCGTGGCCCGACCCGGGGGAGACGAGTTCGTGGTGGTACTCACGGGCCTGCGGGAAAAGAACGATGCGGACGAAATCGCCCAGAACATCCTGCGTACCCTGAGCGAGCCCATTCAGGCGGAAGCCCATATCCTCCACTCCACCCCCAGCATCGGCATCAGCCAGTTCCCCGAAGACGGTGAGGATGTGGAAACCCTGTTGAAGCACGCGGATGCGGCCATGTATCACGCCAAGGAACAGGGACGAAACAATATCCAGCGCTTTACCCCGGACCTGGACGCAGCCTCGGGAGAGCGACTGGCCCTGGAAAGAGACCTGCGGGAAGCCATCAAGCAAAATCAGTTCTCCCTCCACTACCAACCCCAGGTCTGCAACGATGACTCCCGGCTGGTGGGTTTTGAAGCCCTGATCCGTTGGCAGCATCCGGTCAAGGGCATGATCATGCCCCAGCAGTTCATTCCCATCGCCGAAGAAACCGGGCTCATCACCCAGATCGGTAGCTGGGTGCTGGACGAGGCCTGCCGGCAACTGGTGGCCTGGCGTCGCAACGATGCTCGCTTTGCTTTGGTACGCATGGCCGTCAATCTCTCGGCCCAGCAACTACGCTCCCACACCCTGGTGGAAGAAGTACGCCAGGCCCTGATCCGGCATCAGTTGCGGGACAACGATCTGGAACTGGAAATCACCGAAACCGTCGCCATGCACAACCCGGCCCAGGCCATCACCCAGTTGCAGGCCCTGCGCCAGCTGGGGGTCTGCCTGGCCATTGACGACTTCGGCACCGGTTATTCCTCCCTGGCTTACCTGAAGCGCCTGCCCATCCAGACCCTGAAGCTGGACCGGGAATTCGTGCGCGACATCGAGGACGACTCCAACGATGCCGCCATCAGTGCTGCCACTCTGGCCCTGGCCCACAGCCTGGGGCTCAAAGTGGTGGCCGAAGGCGTGACCACCGACGCCCAGCGTTACTTCCTGCGCATTCACCGCTGCGATTACCTGCAGGGCTTTGGCATCGCTCCTCCCATGCAGGGCGAAGATGTGCCAGACTGGCTTACCAACTATCAGGCAGCCATCCTGCATACCCACCGTTCATCTAGGACAGCTCACCACCATGGCAAATCCACCCCTGACAACTGAAGACATTGAACGTTACGAAGCCCGGCGCCTGGCTCTGGTTGAGGAACACCGGGACCTGGATCAGGTCATCAGCCATCTGGCCGAAAATCCGCCGCCGGATCAGCTGCTGGTACGCCGCCTGAAAAAGAAGAAACTCCAACTACGGGACCAGATCTGGGAAATCGAAACCCTGCTCACCCCTGACGAACCCGCCTGAACCCAGGCCATCATCAGCAGGTGGTTCTTAATCCTTCCCTGCCGTTCCTTGATCTTCGCTGTCCACCGGTCCCCGGGGCGCGAAAAAGGCCCAGTACACCCCGCCAATAGCTCCGGCCAAGGCCAGCTCCCACAGGAAGGGAAGCCACCACACCAGGCCGACCAGCACACCCAGCCACAACAGGTAGGCCAGGGCCCGCATCAGACTGTCCCCCTCACAGGACCCACTGCCCCATTTCCCAGGCCAAGGCCCCCACCAGGGCGCAGCAGGGGATAGTCAGTACCCAGGCCCAGAGAATGCCCCCCGCCACGCCCCAACGCACGCCAGAAAGGCGCCGGGCCGAGCCTACACCGATGATGGAACCGGTGATGGTGTGGGTGGTGGAAATGGGAATACCCAATGAAGTGGCCAGGAACAAGGTGAAAGCCCCACTGGTTTCGGCACAGAAGCCCCCCATGGGATTGAGTCGGGTAATGCGCTGGCCCATGGTCTTGACGATACGCCAGCCGCCAAACAAGGTCCCCAGGCCCATGGCCAGGTGGCACAGAACCACCACCCAGAGCGGCACTCCATCGCCTACCGAGGACGATCCCGCCGCCAGCAACAGCATCCAGATCACCCCTATGGTTTTCTGGGCATCGTTGCCCCCGTGTCCCAGGCTGTAGAGGGCTGCGGAAACCAGTTGCAGGCGCCGGAACCAACGGTCCATACGGCGCGGCATCTGCCGCCGGCACAGCCAGGTGATGATCAGCAGCATCAGGGCGCCCAGCACCATGCCCAACAGGGGCGAAATGAAGATGAACATGATGACCTTGCCCAGGCCCGACCACTCCAGGGCTGCCGGCCCGGCCTTCATGAGGGCAGCGCCCACCAGGCCGCCAATCAGGGCATGGGATGCGGAAATGGGCAGACCGAAATACCAGGTGATCAGGTTCCAGGAGATGCCCGAAATCAGGGCCGCAAACACCACCACATGATCCACGGCCCAGCCATCGACGATGCCTGTACCCACGGTGGCAGCCACCTTGAGCTGGAACACGAAAATGGCGGCCACATTGAAAAAGGCCGCCCAGGCCACGGCTTGATGGGGCTTGAGGACCCCGGTGGAGACGATGGTGGCAATGGAGTTGGCCGCGTCCTGAAAGCCGTTGAGAAAATCGAAAACCAGGGCCAGGAATACCAGGAAGACCAGGGTGGCCAGGCTGATTTGCAGTGCGTCCATGCCCGGATCAGGAATTCTCGAGCACGATGGCTTCCACAATACCCGCCACCACCTCGCAGCGGTCGGTCACCGCTTCCAGCAGCTCGTAGACCACTTTCAGCTTGATCACCTGGCGCACATCCGCTTCATCCCGGAACAGACGGGACATGGCCGTACGCAGCACCCGGTCTGCATCGGATTCCAGCTGATGGATTTCAGCACAGGTCTTCATGATGGCGGCGGAATTGGTCATGGAGTCCAGCAGGCCTACGATGGTCCGCACCCGCAGGCAACAGGACAGACAGAGGTCAGCCATTTGCCGGGCTTCGGGGGTAACCCGCTGGATATCGTAGAGGGTCAGGGATTCAGCCACATCCTGAATGGTGTCGAGGATGTCATCCAGGCCATTGATGAGCTTGTGGATTTCGTCCCGGTCAAAGGGCGTGATGAAGGTGGTATGGATCAGGGCCAGGGTATCGCTGGTGATCTTGTCCGCCTTGCCCTCGAACAGATCAATGGATTGGGCATGGGCCATGGCCTCCCGGGGCGATTCCACCAGGGCACCCATCAGGGACACCAGGGCCTGCCCTCCGTCCACAATCTGTTGGGCATGGGCATTGAACAGGTCGAAAAAACGACCTTCCTGGGGCATAAAACGAGCAAACATGGGCACTTACCGGAAAATCCTGCTGGATTCTAGCATGGGGTATTTTGCATTCTGGCTGCATTCCTTCGCCTATCGTGCTAAAAAGCCGCCCATGTTGGAACTACACCCGGACGACCCCCTGGCCTTTGGCGACCCCTTCCGCCTGGAAGACCTGCCCCTGCCCCGACCTGCGGATGGCTATGCCGTCCAGTATCTGGGCCGTGATCAATTGCTGGACCAGATTAGCGGTCAGTTTCAACCCGTGCGCAACCCGGGTGCCAAGGCCCTGTTCCCCAGTTTCGAGGCAGCCCGGACGGCGGCCCGCTCCTGGCTCAAGGCCCGACTGGAACAAGGGCAAGCCCCCGCCCCTCTGGCCATCGTACCGGCGGCCTACGATCCCGTATCGGAACGGCACATCCTCATTTACGGGGTGCTGCAACCCCAACTGGATCCTTTCGAGGAAGCGGCCTACGTACCGGCCCGGGATGATCCCTGGCAGGATGCCCCATGAAAAAGGCGGCTCCAGTG
>QKDJ01000328.1 GCA_003252145.1 Azovibrio restrictus | reverse complement strand
CACGGGAACCTCCAGAATGCGGCCGGTACACTTGACGGTGTCGCCTTCGGAAATTTGCTCATATTCACCTAGAACCACGGCGCCGACGGAGTCGCGTTCCAGGTTCAGGGCCATACCAAAGGTGTTGCCGGGGAATTCCAGCATTTCACCTTGCATAACGTCTTGCAGACCGTGGATACGGCAGATGCCGTCGGTCACGGAAACAACGGTACCCTGCGTGCGGGTTTCAGCGCCCACTTGCAGGTTTTGAATCTTGCTTTTGATCAGCTCGCTGATCTCGGACGGATTCAACTGCATTTAAATCTCCTAGTTTTTGAGCGCCGTGGCCATGGCATCGAGCTTACCGCGCACGGAAGCATCCAGTACCTGGTCACCCACCGCCACCCGCACGCCACCGATAAGAGCTGCATCCACCACGACGGTGGGGGCAAGCTTGGTCTTGAAATGTGCTTCGAGCTGAGGCATCAGGGCACCAATGTCAGCGTCAGTCAGAGGGAAGGCGGTTTGCACCACGGCTTCCTTGACGCCGTCTTCGGCGGCCTTCTGCATTTCAAACAGCCCGGAGATTTCCGGCAGCAGCGTCAGGCGCTCATTGTCCGCGAGAACGCGAATGAAATTGCCGAGCGCGGCATCATTGTCCTCAGCCAGCGAAATAACCAGCTGGGCGACCTGCTCGGCAGACAGTTTGGGATTGCCGATCACCTCGGCCATCTCCGGGTCCTGGGCGATCAGGGCCAGACGCTGAAGACGTCCGGACCAAGCTCCCAGTGCCCCTGCTTCCTTGGCGATGCGAAACACAGCCTCGGCATAGGGGCGGGCGATGGTGACAGTTTCAGCCATATGCGTTACAGATCCTGTTTAATTGCGGACAGCAATTCGGCATGAGCCTTGGCATCGATCTCGCGGCGCAGAATTTTTTCGGCGCCAGCGACGGCCAGAGCAGCAACGGATTCCCGCAGCTGTTCCTTGGCACGCACGGCTTCCTGTTCTGCGTCTGCCTTGCCAGCAGCCACAATGCGTTCAGCTTCGATCTTCGCTTGGCCTTTGGCCTCGTCGATGATCTGGGCAGCACGCTTTTCAGCTTGAGCCAGCAGTTCGGCAGACTTTTCCTTGCCTTCGCGCAGAGCATCTGCGGAACGCTTGGTAGCCAGCTCGAGATCGTGTTTACCGCGTTCGGCGGCAGCCAGACCGTCCGCGATCTTTTTCGCGCGCTCGTCGAGTGCCTTCACAATGGGTGGCCACACGAATTTCATCGTGAACCACGCCAGAATGAAGAACACAACGAGCTGGGCGAACAGCGTTGCGTTCAGATTCACGGTATCAGTCCCCTATTCTGAATTAAAGGGAGCCGATTACAGCTTGAAGGGGTTGGCGAAGGCGAACATCATCGCGATACCAACGCCGATCAGGAAGGCGGCGTCGATCAGACCGGCCAGCAGGAACATCTTGGTCTGCAGTTCGTTCATCAGCTCAGGCTGACGAGCAGAGGCTTCAATGTACTTGCCGCCCATCAGGCCGATACCGATACAAGCACCGATAGCACCCAGACCGATGATCAGACCGGCAGCCAGCGCGACAAAACCCAAAACTTGTTCCATGACAACTCCTTGCTAAGTTAAAAGTAAAACAAAGTAAAAAAAGAAAGAACTACAAAACCTTAGTGCGATTCGTGAGCCTGACCGATATACACCAGGGTCAGCATCATAAAGATGAATGCCTGCAGGGCCACGATCAGAATGTGGAAGATGGCCCAAATCGTGCCAGCCACCACGTGACCAGCCCACAGCAGAGGACCAGTCATGCCGGAACCCGCCACCATGGCACCACCCATCAGGGCGATCAGCATGAACACCAGTTCGCCAGCATACATGTTGCCGAACAGCCGCATCCCGTGGGAAACGGTCTTGGCCAGGAATTCGATCATCTGCATGGCGAAGTTCACCGGATACAGCACGGGATGGCTACCAAAAGGAGCCGTAAAGAGTTCATGCACCCAGCCGCCCAGACCCTTGATCTTGACGTTGTAGTACAGACAAACCAGCAGAACGCCCATGGACATACCCAGGGTGCCGTTCAGGTCGGCCGTGGGCACCACACGCAGGTAAGCGTGATGATCACCGCTGGCGGTTTGCCAGAGCATGGGCAGCAGATCAACAGGCAGGAAGTCCATGGAGTTCATCAGGAAGATCCAGATGAAAACGGTCAGGGCCAGGGGCGCCACAAACTTGCGGGACTCTTCGTGATGAATGATGCCCTTGGCTTGGTTGGAAACCATTTCCAGCACGATTTCAACAGCGGCCTGCAGGCGACCGGGCACGCCGGAGGTCACGCTGGCAGCCACACGCCACATCACGAACAACCCGAGCACCCCCATGGCGATGGAGAAGGTCAGGGTATCGAGGTTGATGACGCTGAAGTCGATAACGGAAGTTTGGGCATGACCCGTGGAATTCAGGTGGGTCAAGTGGTGGACGATGTACTCGCCTGCGGTTGGACCGTGTGCTGCAGCTGCTTCAGTAGACATGTCAGGATTTCTTCCAAAAAGCAAAAAAACTTACTTGCAAGACAATCGCCATTCCGATCAGCAGGCTGGGCCAGTGCATGTCTGGATAGGCCTTAACGGCGATTGCCAACAATCCTATGGTTGCTGCGACCTTGATGAACTCGCCGATGAAGAACTGGGCCGGAAGGGAAACTCCCGGACGCTTCGACACCGCCTTAAGACGCAGGGCAAACCAGGCACTGGGCAGGATGCATGCCAATCCAGCCAGGCCTGCCGAAATCGCCCCCCGCGTTCCGACAAGTAAGCCAGCCACCAACATTGTGATTATTGTTGCGCCAAGTTGCAGATAGATTGCTTTATTCATGACGCATAGCAATTGCGGCTGGCCGCCGCATACAAAACCTAAATAATATAAGACTTACGTCAAATTCCGTCAAACAAAATGTCAGATTGGCGTAAGTTTGGTTCCAATATATCCGCGCTAAATCAGCGGATTCGACCCAGTAAACCTTCCAGTTGGTCTAGGTCAGAAAAAGCGATGGTGACCTTGCCAATACCCTTTTTGTTAGCGCGGATTTGGACCGTAGCCCCCAGGGAGTCAGACAACTCCTCCTCTAGGCGCAAAAGGTCTCGATCCGGGGTCTTGTCAGCCGTCTTGGCAGGGGGATTGAGTTGCCTCTGCACCAACCGCTCGGCCTCGCGTACAGAGAGCCCCTTGTGCACGATCAACTGGGCCAGCTGGATTTGTAGAGCGGAGGCCAGGGGCAGCAGAGCCCGGGCATGGCCCATGTCCAGCTTGCCATCCATCAGCAGTTCCTGCACTGGCTCACACAGTTGCAGGAGGCGCAGTAGATTGGAGGCTGCGGGCCGGGAGCGGCCCACGGCGTCCGCCGCCTGCTGGTGAGTCAGCTTGAACTCATCCACCAGACGTTGCAGACCCAGGGCTTCTTCCAGGGGGTTGAGGTTTTCCCGCTGGATATTTTCGATCAGGGCCATGGCCAGAGCCTGCTCGTCGGGAATCACCCGCACCAGCACCGGCACCTGGGTCAATCCCGCCTTCTGAGCAGCCCGCCAGCGGCGCTCACCGGCCACGATTTCGTAACGTTCGGCCCCCGGCGTGGCATCGATGGCCCGCACCAGAATGGGCTGCATGATGCCCTGAGCCTGGATGGAAGCCGCCAATTCAGCCAAAGAGGTTTCGTCCATACGGCTGCGGGGCTGGTATTTGCCGGGCCGCAAACGATCTATGGGGAGTTCCCGCTGTTCATCGCCACGCTGGTCGTTACTGGCCGACAACAGGGCATCCAGGCCCCGCCCCAATCCTTTCTGCTTCATGCAGCCACCTCACTTGGGGTCAGACGACCCAACATTTCCTGAGCCAGGGCCAGATAGGCCTGGGCACCCTTGGAACCCTTGTCAAAGGCCAGCACGGGCTTGCCGTAGGAAGGCGCCTCGGCCAAACGCACATTGCGGGGCACGATGGTGTCGTACACCTTGCGCCCGAAATGGCGCTCCAGTTCGCCGGACACCTGTTGGGTCAGGGTGCTCTGGGGGTTGTACATGGTACGCAGCAGCCCTTCGATTTCCAGACGGGGATTCAGATGGGCCCGCACCTTCTTCAGGGTTTCCACCAGATCGGAAAGCCCCTCCAGGGCGTAGTACTCGCACTGCATGGGAATCACCACGGAATCGGCCGCCACCAGACCGTTTACCGTCAGCATGTTGAGAGCAGGAGGGCAGTCGATGAGGACGAAGTCAAAAGGCATGTCCTTCAGGGCGTCCCGCAGGCGGTATTCGCGCCGTTCCAGGTCGATCACTTCCACTTCGGCACCCGCCAGTTCCCGGTTGGCAGGCAGCACAGAGAAGCCAAATTCGGTCTCGATACAGGCTTCGGCCAGACTCACCTGCCCCAGCAACACCTGATACACGGTGGGTAGGGCTTCCTTCTTGAAGATGCCGGCCCCGGTAGTGGCGTTGCCCTGAGGATCCAGGTCGATCAACAGCACCCGGCGGCCCTCCTGGGCCAGGCTGGCGGCCAGATTCACGGCGGTGGTGGTCTTGCCCACGCCGCCTTTCTGGTTGGTGATGGCTATTACTTTCATCGTTTCTACCTTTACAAGCCTGCCGTCCAATTCGTCCAAAACACTGCCACTCAATCCTGCCGGCGCAAGATGACCAGATGCCGTTCTCCATCCACTCCAGGAACCTGCAAGGGATGCACGGCATCCACCCGCAGATCTTCGGGAAGAGCCGCCAGTTCCCCGTCCGGGTGCTGACCCTTCATGGCCAGCCAGCAGCCTCCGGGGGCCAGTAGATGGCGGGTCAGGCGGACAAAATCCGCCAGTTCCGCAAAGGCCCGGGAAGTGATCATGGCATAACTTCCCTGCAATTCCTCCACCCGGGCATGACAGGCCTGCACATTGGGCAATTCCAGTTCGATGGCCGCCTGGCGCTGAAAAGTGGCCTTCTTCTGCACCGCATCCACCGAGGTCACCTGCAGGTCGGGCCGGGCAATGGCCAGGGGAATGCCGGGCAATCCGCCACCGCTACCCACATCCAGAAGGCTGTCGCCCTGCACCCAGGGCAGGATGGCAAGGGAGTCCAGCAAATGATGGGACAGGGCCTGGGCCGGGTCCTTCAAGGCGGTGAGATTGTACGTCCGGTTCCACTTCAGAAGCATGTCCCGGTAAGCCAACAACTTTGCAGCAGCTCCGGAGGGCAATGACAGGCCCAGGGTGGCAATCCCGGCTTCAAGGGTCTGCAATTCGCTCATTTGCCAACTCATTTACCAACTCTCCCCAGACGCTTCAACTGAATCAAGAGCAGGGAAATGGCGGCCGGGGTGATGCCCTGGATGCGGCTGGCCTGCCCCAGGGTCTGGGGCTTGTGCTGGCGCAGCTTCTGCTGCACTTCCCGGGATAGCCCCGGTACATTGGCAAAATCCATATCCTCGGGCAGGGCCAGATTTTCGTAGGTGGCGGCCTTGGCCACTTCTTCCTGCTGCCGATCAATGTAGCCCTGGTACTTGGCCTGGATATCCACCTGCTCCACCACCAGGGGATCGCTCACCCCTTCGCCCGCCTGGGGCAGGGTCATCAGGGCCGGGTAACTTACCTCGGGACGGCGCAGCAGGTCGAAGAGGGTGTATTCCCGCTCGATGGCCTTGCCCAGCACCGGCTCGGCCACTTCTGGCGGCAAGACGCTGGGGTTCACCCAGGTGGATTTGAGAC
>QKDJ01000280.1 GCA_003252145.1 Azovibrio restrictus | reverse complement strand
CGCCCAGTGTTAGATAAGTCCTTGTCCATTTCTGCGGGGAATATTCTCGATTTTTCGGGGATCCGTGGGAGCGGGTATAACGGACAAGGGCCCATGCTTTGTGCTTCGCAACCATTTGGGATTGAGGGTGGATTTCCTGACCACGCGACAGCAGATGTGTATGCCCGTCAATTAAGGCGGCATGGCTACATCCTGGCCCGTTTTCATTTCCTTGAAAACGTGCTGATGGGTGGACGCACCCAAGACTTCGACTTTGATCCCGAACAACTGGACCGTTTGCATTATTTTCTCGCTGCGCTGAAGCGAGAAGGCATCGCCTGGATGATGGACGGCCTGACTGCGTGGAATGGCGCCTATGGGGATGTGGGCACCAACCGGTGGGTAAAAAAGCACAATCTCAAGGTAGGCATCTATTACGACCCTGCCCAACAGGCCCACTGGAAGGAGTTGGTGAGGCGCCTACTTGGTACGCGCAATCGATATACGGGAAAAACCATCCTGGAAGACCCTGCCCTTTACGGCGTCATTCTTGTCAATGAGGGTGGGCTGAATCACGTGGTTAACCTTGATCCAGACCCTGCCTTGGACCGGCTGTTCGAGCGGTGGCTCGTCAAGCGCTATGGCAGTTTGGATTCCGTATGGGAAGCGTGGGGCTCGTTCGGTCCCAAGGACGGGCGGATAAGTCTGCCACGGCGTATTTGGACAGCCACCCCTTGGGTTCGCGACGCCCAACGTTTCAATTACGACACACAGCGTGACGCCTATGCCTGGATGCAGGAGTACATCCGAAGTCTGGGATACACCGGGTTGATCACCGCCTTTGATAGCTGGCCCAATCTGCAGGACCAGGCTATCCGCGCCCCGTTGCAGTGGGTGGACATGCACGCCTACCACGAGGAACCCAGCAGGTTTGTTGAGCCTGGCTCCCGTATCGGTCAGACCAGCTCGCTGGTAGAGGGTCTGGAGTATGTTCGGCATCTGGCCACGGCTCGATACTGGAGCAAACCTTATTCCGTGTCGGAATATGGGCATCCATTCTGGAGCCGTTGGCGCTTCCAAAGCGGGCTGGCGGTCAGCGCTTATGCAGCCCTCCAGGGATGGGACCTGATCTGCCGGCATGGGAGCGGGCCCATCGAATTGGCCTATGGCCAAGGCAACACCAGTCGCAGGAGAGCGATTTACCCATATGGCATTGGCATGGACCCGGTCGAGCGGGCGAATGAAACCCTGGCCGCCCTTCTCTATCTGCGAGGAGATGTGTCTCCGGCCAAACACCGTGTGGGCATCCGCCTTTCTGAAAATTATGTATTCGACAAACGGGGAGGCATTGGCCGCCTGCCCGTTAGTCTGACCGAGCTGGGCCTGATCACCGGTGTAGGTCTGGTGTGGGATACCCAGCCCGCTGGAGCAGGGCTGGATGCTTTGCTCGAACCGGACGGCAAGCTCCCAACCCTCGCCAACAAACTGGCAGCCAGAGTTGGACTATCAGGCGAGCAATCTTTCTCCAGCCTCCTGACACACCTAAAGGGCCAGGGGCTGCTAGAGGGTAACTCGTCGGATGGTGAGAACCACTTTGTCAGCGATACGGGAGAAATCATCCTAGAGCCTACAAACAATAGCCTCAAGGTAATCACCAAGCGAACGGAGGCGGCAGCGTTTGAAACGGCACCAGGTAGGCTGAGTCTGTTGTCAATCGACAAGGCGAGTGTGCCTGCACTGGTGGCGGCTTCCTCTATGGATGGGCGAGATCTTGCTCAAAGCACCAGAATCCTTTTGATTGTCGCAACAGATGCCCGAAACAGTGGCATGCAGTTCGCTGATGACGATGAACGTGAATTAAAGGCATTGGGCACTCTGCCAATATTGCTTCGTGCGGTACAGATAGACATGCGATTGCGCCGCGCCTCTCAAAGTAATCTATCCCTGTATGCCTTGCACCTAAACGGTGAACGTGCGGAAAAAATTCCACTCACGTCTGATTCGGATGGCGTCATTGTGAAATTGGATACCTCTCGCCTAACGCACGGTCCAACAACTTTTTTTGAGCTCGTCATTGAATGAATAATTTCTTAATCGTCGGTACACAGAGAACAGGTAGCAGTGCTCTTGGGAATGGCATCGGGCTTCACCCCAACGTCACTTGTGGTTGGGAGTGGACGTTAAGGGTTGCGCCTTGGCGGGCCATCAGTATTGCTGAGGCTGGACTTGCTAAGAAATTCAATAGCCTAACCCAGGCAGACCAGGACCATATGGCCAAATCCGACGCCAGCAATTCGGCAACGCTGGGGTTTAGGAAATTGTTCAGGTCGTCAAATAAGTGGATTGTTCATCCGAAATATTCCCCCGCGCTTTTGCTTGATCGACTTGAGGCTCACATTAATTGGCTGCGTAAAAGCTCGCAGATCAAGATAATCCATATCCTCCGAGAGGATAACCTGGGCTGGTTAACATCCAAGGCGCTGTCGAAAGAGTCGGGGCTCTATTTTGGCGAGCCCTACGCAGATGATCTGGCTGTGCGCGTGGATATCCGAGAAGCGGTTAAGCGAGTTATTGCAAAGGACTGGGTGGATTCGCGGCTTGCCAGTCTTCGTCAAAGCAATCCATATATGCTGATTCGCTATGAGGAGTTCCGCAATAACAATGCGGAAGCAGTCTCTCGGGCCCTTCGATTCTTGGGTGAAGACCCCGTAGTGACCCCTCCAATAGAAAAACACATGAAGGCTAAACCGCAGTCCAGAAAAGATGTGCGGGAAAGCGTGACCAATTTCGCTGAACTTGAGGCGGCACTTTCCGTTCGAGGTTTATTGCGTAGCACGATGAGTTGAGACTGATATGCCTGGTTTGCTGTCTATTAACAATTACTACTACCGTCGGGGTGGGGCTGAGGTCGTGTTTCTTGAACAAAACCGCCTTTTCGAGGAAATCGGCTGGGATGTCGTGCCTTTTGCAATGCGCCATTCGAAGAACCTGCCTTCACCTTGGCAGAACTGGTTCGTGGATGAAATCGAGTTCGGCGAAAGCTATTCGCTGCCGCAAAAACTCATAAACACCAGGAAGATCATTTATTCCACTGAGGCAAGACGCAAAATTTCGGCCTTGGTACAACGCGCAAAGCCGTCCGTTGCACATGCCCACAATGTGTATCACCACATTTCACCAGCGATCTTTGGACGCCTCAAATCTGTTGGTGTACCAACCGTTTTGACCTTGCACGACCTCAAGATTGCCTGTCCTGCGTACAAGATGTTGACCCATGACGGCATATGCGAGCGTTGCAAGGGTGGGGCCATCTGGAATGTTGCTGCCCACCGGTGCGTGAAGAATTCGCTGCCGCTGTCCATGGTGATTGCCATGGAGACTGCCGTACACCGCCTACTGGGTTGTTATTCCCGGCATGTGGATAGATTTGTTGTACCCAGTCGCTTTTATCTCGAGAAATTCGTGGAGTGGGGCTGGCCTCGTGAGCGCTTCTGCCACATCCCCAACTTCGTGGATGCCGATCACCTTCATCCTCGGGGCGAGCCGGGACAGGCATTCGTTTTCTTCGGCCGCCTGGGTCCGGAAAAGGGATTGGCCACGTTTGTGCGAGCACTGGCACTGGCAAATGCAAAAGGCTGGATCGTAGGAACTGGTCCGGAAGAGGAAAGCCTGAAAGTACTGGCACATCAAACGGGGGCGGATGTGGAGTTTCTTGGCTACCGTACCGGAGAAGCGCTGTTTGATGTGATCCGCAGCGCCCGCGCCATGGTGTTGCCCTCAGAATGGTACGAAAACGCCCCCATGAGCGTGATGGAGGCCTATGCGCTGGAACGCCCGGTCATCGGCGCGGATATTGGTGGCATCCCTGAATTGATCCGCCCTGGGGAGACCGGTGACGTTTTCGTCAGCGGCGATGCCGAGTCCCTTGCCGAAAGGTTGCGCGAATTCGCCCGCAAGGCCGACGATGAAATTCTTGCCATGGGCCAAGCTGGACGACGCTGGGTGTTGGATGACTTCACCGCTACCCGCTACAGGGATCGTCTGTTGGATTTATACCGAGGCATGGGGGTACCGTGTTGAGCAATAACGCACCCATGAAAGTCATGATGCTTGGCCTACGCGGATTCCCCGGTGTTCAAGGGGGGGTGGAAACCCATGCCGAGCACCTTTGCCCCCTGCTGGCAGAAATGGGCTGCGAAGTCACTGTGCTGACCCGGGCGCCGTATCACCCTGCCAACGTGGGCGGTCGATGGAAGAACGTGCGGCTGGTGCCGCTCTGGGCACCAAAATCCAAGGGCCTGGAAGCTATTCTTCACAGTTTCCTGGGGGTGCTGTACGCGGCCATCAAACGGCCTGACATGCTGCACATCCAGGCCATAGGCCCGGCTCTTGTAACTGTGCCTGCCCGTTTGCTGGGCCTCAGGGTAGTAGTCACGCACCATGGCCCGGATTACGACCGGCAAAAGTGGGGGCGCTTCGCAAAATGGACATTGCAAATGGGCGAGCGCTTCGGCATGCGTTGGTCCCAGCAACGCATTGTCATCTCCCAGGTAATCCGCCAACTGGTACTCAGCAAGCATGGCAAGGACAGCGTGCTCATCCCCAATGGAGTGGTACTGCCCAGCCTTCCAGCTAGCCAGGAAGCCTTGGCCACGTTCGGGCTGACGCCTGGGCGCTACATTCTGCTCGTCAGCCGGCTAGTCCCCGAAAAGCGGCACCTTGACTTGATTGCAGCCTTTACAGCATCACGCCTTCCCGGCTGGAAGTTGGCCATCGTCGGTGCTTCTGACCACCCGGATGCCTATGTCCAGGAGGTGCTGAACAAGGCAAAGGTGACGTCAGACGTGGTGTGCACCGGCCTGCAAACCGGAGAGGCCCTCCGCGAGTTGTACGCCCATGCCGGGCTGTTTGTGCTGCCTTCCTCCCACGAAGGACTGCCCATCGCCATGCTGGAAGCCCTGTCTTTCGGTCTGCCTGTTGTGGCCAGCGACATCCCGGCCAACCTGGAAGTCGGCCTGCCAGCAGAAAATTACTTTCCCCTGGGGGATGTACAGGCACTGGCCGCGCGCATCAGGCATTTCACCTCTACACCAATATCAGACGCCGCACGGGAAGCATGCAGGGCCTGGGTGGTGTCCAAATACGATTGGCGTGACATCGCACTGAAAACTGTTGCGGTCTACGAAAGCGTACGCACCCAGCGGGTGCTAAGTCGATCAGCCATGTCGAAGTAGTTTATTGGCGATCAAGTCAATACCAATATATAAATAATGACGTGCGCGAAGCCAGAGGCCAGGCCTCCAGCAAGCGTGGCATAACAATCAGGCGATATACATATCGACCAAAAAGCAGAGGTATAAAACCCTGGACAGCCATCCAACCGGGTCAACTCGGCGTTCTTGAGAGGCTCGCCGCCAAATATTGGCGCGGCATGTGCAGGTGATGTATTGGGGGAGGTGAGATGTTTCTAAGACTTTTATTGGCACTTCTATGGTTTGGATTGGGCGGGCAGTTTGCGCAGGCTGCGGGTGCAAAATTGACCGTACGCCTGACGGACCATGTTCAGAACGCCCCACTGGTCAACCAGGAAATCCAGGCCTACGAGAAGCTGTCGGATGGATCCCTGGCTTGGCGCTTGAAACGGGTGACTGACAGCAATGGCCAAGCCATCTTCGACCTGGACGGCCTGGGCACGGGCAAGACCTACGTCCTCCAAGCCAAGCCCTTCGGCTACTGGGTCAGTTCCAGTGAGCTCACCGCCACAGGGTGGTTCGACTTCA
>QKDJ01000163.1 GCA_003252145.1 Azovibrio restrictus | reverse complement strand
GGCCCATTACGCCCCGGAACTGCTGTACCCCATTCCCCGCCAGTTGAAGCGGGATGAACTGGGCATAGCCCCGGAGGCCCTGCCCTTCATGGGGGAGGACATCTGGAATGCCTACGAGCTTTCCTGGCTCAATCCCAAGGGCAAGCCTGTGGTGGCCCTGGGCACCTTCCGGGTGCCGGCCCACAGCCCCAAGCTGATCGAGTCCAAGTCCTTCAAGCTTTATCTCAATTCCTTCAACCAGACTCCCTTTGCCGATCTGGCCGCCGTGCAGAAAGTGCTGGAGCAGGACCTGTCCGCAGCAGCCGGGGCGCCGGTAACCGTGGAACTGGCCGATCTGAACCAGCAGCCTCAAGTGCAGCCTGCTTATCCGGAAGGTGTATGCCTGGACGGGCTGGATGTCGAATGCAGCAGCTACCAGCCGGCACCGGAACTGCTGGCGGTGGGGAATGGCCCGGTGGTGGAGGAAACCCTTTATTCCCACCTGCTCAAGTCCAACTGTCTGGTTACCGGTCAGCCGGACTGGGCCATGGTGGTGATCCGCTACCGGGGTCGCCCTCTGGATCGGACCGGGCTGCTGCGCTATCTGGTGTCCTTCCGGGGGCACAACGAATTCCACGAACAGTGCGTGGAGCGCATCTATTGCGACCTGCGCCGCCACTGCGCCCCCGAAGCCCTGTTGGTGTACGCCCGCTACACCCGTCGGGGTGGACTGGATATCAATCCCTGCCGCAGCAGCGGCGACTTTCCCCTGGCGGCCAATGTGCGGGAAGTGCGCCAGTAAGGCCATGGGCCGAGTGCTCCAGGCCTGCGCGGGACTGTTGTGTCTGGGTATGGCGGTGAGCGCCTGGGCCCAGACAGGCGATCCCTGCGCCAACCTGGCGCCGCCGAGCGTGAAGGTGGAACGCCTGGAAACCCGGGTCACCACCAATCTGGACTACAACGTGGGGGGGCTGACCCGCCTGGGCAGCAAGATGCAACCCAGCCAGCGGCAGATTCTCGGGCTGACCAAGGGTCAGGCGGTGGTGCGTTACGCCCTGGTCATGCCTCGTCTGGTGACGCCGGATGGTCGTTGGGAATGTGCTTCTCCCCAACTGACCCTGAGTTACGGCTTTGATCCCATCACGGTCTATGTGGCCCGGGAGTTTCCGGCCGGCAGTTGCGCCTACCAGGAAATTTATACCCACGAAGTGCGGCATCTGGAGGCCTACAAAGCCCATGCAGTCCAGGTGGAGGCAGAGCTGACCCGGGCCTTGCAAAAGCGTTTTGCCGACACCGGACCCTGGCGAGGGGCGGCGGGCCAGGCCGAGGATCGCCTGCGTCAGGAGCTGGGGGAACGCTGGGTGCCCTATGTGCGGGATTTGCTGGACCGGGTGGAGGCGGAGCAGCGGCGCATCGACACCCCGGAGGAGTACGACCGCATTGCCGCCAGCTGCAACGGGGAAATCAGCCAGCGCCTGGGGAATTGAGCAATCGAGATTTCAGAGGGTGTGGCTGCGGTCGCCCTGACTGAAACCCAGCAGGGAGTCGCCCAGTCCCTTGCCCATGGCGATGACCTTGAACAATTCCCCCATTTCCTGGGGTTGCACCAGTTTCTGTACGGCGGCGGCGGCCTTCAGATAGGGCAGGCTGCCCGGTTCCAGGGCTTCCAGTTCCTGGAGCAGGCCGCAGTTGAACAGGAACTGGGCCTGGCTGGTGTAGCCCAGCAGTTCCAGCCCGGCAGGGAAGGCGGTGGCGATGACCCCGGTGAAATCCACGTGGGCGGTGATGTCCTGGAGGCCGGGCAGGTAAAAAGGGTCCGGGTGGGCCTGGTGCCGGTAGTGGCACATGAGGGTGCCCCCGTGGCGCTGGGGGTGATAGAACTCCCGGCGGGAGAAACCATAGTCGATGAGCAGCAGGGCTCCCTGATCCAGACGGCTGCCCCAGGTGGCCGCCCAGGCCGGGCCTGCCAGCAGCACTTCACTGGAAAACCCGGGGGGCAACAGGCATTCCCCGGCAATGGCCGTGGCCTCTTCCAGCACCCGGCCCGTGGCGGGGCGCTCCTGCCAGATGAAGCCGCCTTCCGCGTCCAGAGCCACACCTTTTTCCAGAATGGCCCCGTCCTGCCAAGTGACGCAGTGCACCGGCATGGCATCCAGTACCTCGTTGCCCAGCACCAGGCCGGAGAAATGTTCGGGCAGTTCGTCCAGCCAGCGGACCCGTGCCAGCAGGTGGGGCGCCCGCTGTTCCAGAGACTGGCGCTGGCGCTCCTTCAGGTCCGGGGAGAGTTCCAGGATGCCGTAGCTTTCCGGCAACTGGTCCAGGGCTTCCAGGGCCAGGAGCAGGTCCGTGGCCAGGCGGCCCGAGCCGGCTCCGGCCTCGATGATATGGGGGGCACTCAGAGCCATCACCTGGGTGGCCTGATGGGCAAGAGCCCGAGCGAACAGGGGGGTGAGTTCCGGGGCGGTAACGAAATCCCCTGCGGCACCGAACTTGTGCGCTCCGGCCGTGTAGTAGCCCAGACCCGGTGCATAGAGGCAGCTGCCCATGAACTGATCGAAGGGCATCCAGCCGTCGGCCGCCTGGATTTCTTCCTGCAACCGTTGCTGGAGTTCCTGGCTGTGGGCCAGGGCGTCAGGAGTGGGGGCGGGCAGGCTCATGGGGAGGGTGGCGAAAAAAGGCCTCATTGTAGTCTCCTCAGCCCCCGGGGGAATCTGATAGGCTAGCCCCATAAAACAAAGGGAGGAGACTCGGCATGAAGATCGATCAGGTCCTGCTGACCCGGCCGGGAAGCTGGGAAGCGCTGGCCGCCCTGCCTGGGGATGCCCAGGTGTTGTTGGTGTTCGGTGCGGTCAGCTTCTTCCACGAGGCGGGTCTGGTGCCCGCTTTGACCCAGCGATGCCCCGGCGCCATCCTGGTGGGCTGCTCCTCCTCCGGTGAGGTGACTGACCAGGGTGTGGAAGAAGGCTGTTGCACGGTGACGGCCCTGAGTTTCGAGCGGGTGCGTTTGCAGGCCTTTGCCACGTCTTTGGCGGATATGGGGGATTCCGAATCTGCCGGGGTGCGCCTGGGCGGTGATTTGCTGGCGCCGGATCTGAACGCGGTGCTGTTGTTCGGCCCCGGGGTGCATATCAATGGCAGCGCCCTGCTTCAGGGCTTGAGTCATACCCTGGGCGCGAATATTCCGGTGATGGGGGGCCTGGCCGGTGATGGGGGGGCCTTCGTCCAGACCTATACCCTGAGCCCAGGCGGGATTTCCGATCACCAGGTGGTAGCCCTGGGGCTATACGGAGAAGGCCTGGTCCTGGGGCACGGTTCCCTGGGAGGTTGGGAACCCTTCGGCCCCGAACGCCGAGTGACGCGCAGTGCGGGCAATGTGCTGTACGAACTGGACGGGGAGCCTGCCCTGGACATCTACAAGCGTTATCTGGGGGCCCACGCGGCCGGGTTACCGGCTTCAGGGCTGCTTTTCCCCTTTGCCATGGGCGGTGAACAGGAGGGTAAGGACGGTTTGATCCGGACTATCCTTGGAGTGGATGAGCATTCAGGAAGTTTGATTCTTGCCGGAGACGTCCATGAAGGCGGCAGCCTCAAACTCATGCATGCCAGTACGGACCGACTGGTGGACGGGGCGGAGGGGGCTGCAATGGCGGCGATGGAGATGCTCCAGGGCGGTAGCCCTGCCCTGGCCCTGCTGGTGAGCTGCATTGGCCGCAAGTTGGTGATGGGCGACCGGGTGGATGAGGAGGTGGAGGCTGTGGCGGCGGTGTTTGGTCAAGGCGCGGTGCTGACCGGCTTCTATTCCAATGGGGAGATCAGCCCCTTTATGCCCGGGGGCGCCTGCCGCCTGCACAATCAGACCATGACCGTGACCACCTTGATGGAGAAGCCCGCGTGAGTCGGCAAGCGACTATTTTCTGCCCAGGTCTGGGCTGTTAGGGGCCCCATGCACAAGGCCCTGCAACGTCAGCTCAAGCGCCTTTTGGGGATCGAGGATGCCTCGGCCCTAGCGCAGATGCTGGGTGAGGCCGATGCTTCACATGGGGCTCTTACGCCTGAATTGGCGCACCTGCTGCGGGAGCTGCCCGCGTTCTTGCAGCGGGTGGAAGAAACCTACGAGCAGCATGACCGGGACCTGGAGCTGCGCTCCCGTAGTCTGGAACTGAGCTCCTCTGAACTCACTGCTTTAAATACCCGCTTGCGGGAGGATTTGAATACTCAGGAACGAGCTGTCACGGCCATGCAAAACATGGTTCGGGAGATGGTTCCTGGCATTCCTAATAATCTGGAAAGCTCCGGTAATCTGGAATCCCTGACCCGACTTCTTTCTGAATTGATACGTCAGCGGGAGCTGGGGCGTCGGGAGCTGGATAACCAGCAGTTTGCCCTGGATCAACACGCCATCGTCAGCATCACGGATGTGTCCGGGCGGATACGCTACGCCAACGACAAGTTCTGCGAAATCAGCGGCTACAGTCTCCAGGAAATCATGGGAAGGGATCATCGCCTGGTGAAATCCGGGTTTCATGATGCCGCCTTCTTTACCCGCATGTGGGAGACCATAGCCTCGGGTCAGGTGTGGCAGGGAGAAATCTGTAACCGGGCCAAGGACGGGAGTCTGTACTGGGTGGCGGCCACCATTGTTCCCAGTCTCGACGAGCAGGGGCTGCCTTACCAATACATTGCCATTCGCACCGATATTTCCAATCGCAAGGCTGCGGAAGCCTCCCTGCAGGCGACCGAAGCAGAAATGCGTCAGGCCAAGGAAGCCGCCGAAGCCGCCAGCCGGGCCAAGAGCGAGTTCCTGGCCAATATGAGCCACGAAATCCGCACGCCCATGAATGGCATCATCGGCATGACCGAACTGGCCCTGGATACTCCCCTCAATGAAGAACAGCGAGAGTATCTGCAGATCGTCAAAAGCTCCTCCGAGTCCCTGCTCACCATCATCAATGACATTCTCGATTTCTCGAAAATCGAGGCGGGCAAGCTGCATATCGATACCACCTCCTTCAGTCTGGGGCGGCTGGTGGCGGAAACCCTGCGTACCCTCTCCATGCGGGCTTATCAAAAGGGCCTGGATGTGGTGGTGGAGATGGACCCGGCCCTGCCCAAGCAGGTGACAGGGGATCCGGGACGAATCCGGCAGATTCTGGTGAATCTGATCGGCAATGCCATCAAGTTCACCCAGCGGGGAGAGATTGTTGTGAGGGTGGCCGTCCAGGGGCAGAGCCAGGATGTCCTGGACCTGCTGTTCTCGGTGCGGGATACGGGGATCGGCATTCCTCCTGAAAAGCAGGCCATGATCTTTGATGCTTTTGCTCAGGAAGATGCCTCCATTACCCGCACATATGGAGGTACGGGTCTGGGTCTGTCCATATCCCGGCGCCTGGTGGAGCTCATGGGGGGCCGTATGTGGCTGGAGAGCCAGCTTGGCCAGGGCAGCACCTTCTCCTTTTCCTTGCAGCTGCCTGTGGTTGTGGAGGAGGTGTTGGCCGCTCCCTCCCCAGAGCCGGTCGTGGATTTGCGGACGTCTTCAGAGGGACTCAATATTCTGCTGGCCGAGGACAACCCCATCAATCAGAAACTGGCCTTGAGTCTGCTGGATAAATGGGGGCACCAGGCCACGCTGGCTGAAAATGGGGAGGAGGCGGTCAGTTTGGCGACTTCCCAGCCTTTTGACCTGATCTTGATGGACATGCAGATGCCTCTCATGGGAGGTGTGGAGGCGACCCGCATCATCCGGGAGCGGGAACAGGCCCTGAACTTGCCCCGGGTACCCATTGTGGCCATGACG
>QKDJ01000089.1 GCA_003252145.1 Azovibrio restrictus | reverse complement strand
GTCAGCGGGGGCCTCCCGTCCTGACCTGACTTTCCCTTGATGACCGGGTGCCTGAGGGCGCCCTGTATTCGTTATTTTCAGGAGCAGGATCATGCCGCAAAAACAATTGCTGGCTGTCGTGCTGGCTTGGGCTTTTTCCCAAGCTGCTACGGCTGCCGAACCCAAAGATGTGAATACTCAGCTGGCCGAGCTTCAGGCTCAGCTCACCCAACTGAAACAAGCCTATGAGGGTCGAATTGCCACCCTTGAGGAGCGACTCTCCAATGCCCAGGCCAGAGTGGAGAATGTCTCTCCTTCGCCTGCAGCCCCTTCCAGCGCGTCTGCCTTCAATCCGGAGGTATCCCTGATCTTGCAAGGGGCCTATAAATCTCGCAAGAAAGTCGCCGAGCCCGGTGTGAGTGGGTTCTGGACAGCAGGTCATGGTCATGATGAGGACGACGAGCATGGCCACGAAAAGCGCGGCTTTACCCTGGACCATACGGAACTGGTCCTGGCTGCCAATATCGATGATCGTTTTCGTGGCCAGGCCACGCTGGCCTTGCTGGATGAGGAAGTCGAAGTGGAGGAGGCCTGGTTTCAGACCCTGGGTCTGGGCCACGGGATGGGGATCAAGGCTGGCCGATTCTTTTCGGGTATTGGTTACCTGAACGAGCAGCACCCCCACCAATGGGACTTCTACGATCAGCCTCTTATGTACGAGGTTTTGTTCGGGGAGCATGGCTATTCGCAGGACGGGGTTCAGGCCAAGTGGGTTGCGCCCACTGATTTCCTGGTGGAGCTAGGGGGTGAAATCGGCAGAGGAGGCAAGTTCCCGGGGACGGATCGGGATGTGAATGGGGCTAATAGCCGTGCTGTGTTTGCCCATGTGGGCGATGATTTTGGTAGTGACCACAGCTGGCGGGCAGGACTTTCCTATTTGCAGACCGAGGCCCGGGAGCGGGAAACCCACTTTGAGTCAGGAGCCTATGACGAGGTTTCTGGCGCTTTCGATGGGCGTAGCAAAGTGTGGATGGCGGATTTTGTCTACAAGTGGGCGCCGAATGGCAATTCCACTCAGCGCAACTTCAAGCTCCAGGCTGAATATTTTCTGCGCAAGGAAAATGGGCTTCTGTCCGTTGCCGATGAGGATGACAACGATCTGGGGTCTTCAGACTATGCCACGCGCCAATCCGGCTATTACCTGCAAGGGGTCTATCAATTCACGCCCAGTTGGCGAGCGGGGTTGCGTTATGACCGCTTGAACAGTGGCCATCAGAACTTTGGGGAAAACCCGGGGGATATCGAGAAAGGGGATTACCGTCCCACTCGGGCCTCCATCATGGTGGATTACAGTTGGAGTGAGTACTCGCGCCTGCGCCTGCAATACGCAAAGGATCGCTCCATGGATGGGGTAATAGACAACCAGCTCACGCTGCAGTACGTGATGAGCCTGGGTAGTCATGGCGCCCACAAGTTCTAAGGGGAGACTCATGCGTAAATTGATATTTATTGCTCTGGCGCTGCTGTCCTCACCTTTGTGGGCCACCGTTAATGTTCTGGCTACCGTGCCCGAATGGGCTTCTCTGGTCCGTGAGTTGGGGGGCGAACGTGTCCGGGTCTACGAGGCAACGAATGCCTTGCAGGACCCGCACCACATCGAGGCCAGGCCGTCGCTTATTGCCCGGGTACGCTCGGCGCAGTTGGTAGTTGCCGTGGGTGCCGATCTGGAAATTGGCTGGTTGCCAATTTTATTGAGGGAGTCCGGCAATAACCTGATCCAGCCTGGGCAACCGGGGTACTTCGAGGCCGCAGCGCAGATTCGATTACGGGACGTGCCGGCGCATGTGGATCGCTCCATGGGGGACGTCCATCCTCAGGGAGACCCCCACTTGCATCTGGACCCCCGCAATATTCCTGCTGTGGCTCGAGCGCTGTCTGCTCGGCTGAGTCGGTTGGATGTTGAAGGGGCACCCTTTTACCAACTGCGTCTGGAGTCCTTTCTTCAGCGCTGGAGCCAGGCCACGCAGCGTTGGGAAGTGCTTGCCGCGCCTTTGCGCGGTAGGCGCTTCCTTCAGCAACATCGGTCGTTTGGTTATCTGGCCAACTGGCTCGGGCTTGAGAACGTAGGGGAACTGGAACCCAAGCCCGGAGTGGAGCCTGGCAGTGCCTATTTGGCCAGCCTCGTAAGGGGGCAGCAAGGAAACCCGGCGACTTACATCCTGCGGGCGGCCTATCAGGCTGATGGGGCTGGCCGGTGGGTTTCCGAGCAAACCGGAATCCCCCTTGTGACTTTGCCGTATACCGTTGGCGGCAGCGATGGCGCCCAGGATTTATTCGGGCTGTTTGACGACACGCTGAACCGGTTGAGGAGTGTGCTCAGATGAAGCTCCTGCATGTGGAGCAGGTGGTAGCCGGCTGGCAACAGCCGGTTACCCCACCTGTGAGCCTGGTACTGAATAGAGGAGAAATCATCGGATTGTCAGGGCCAAACGGAGGGGGAAAGAGCACCTTGCTGGCGGCCTTGGCCGGTCAAGGGCGCGTGTTTTCTGGGCTGGTAAGCGTGTCTCAGGGCGTCCGCATCTGCTTTCAGACTCAGACACTCCCTCCTTTGGATGGCTTACCTCTCAGTGGTCGGGAGCTACTGGCTTTGACAGGCGCGTCGCCAGAGGGGCTTCCCTCCTGGCTCACCGGGTGTCTGACCCAGCGCTTGGATCGCCTTTCCGGAGGGCAACGTCAGTATCTGTCCTTATGGGCGGTGTTACAGGCTCCGGGGGAGATACTGTTGCTGGATGAGCCCAGTAATCACCTGGATGCTGCGGGTGCCAAGCACTTGAAGGTGGCCTTGAAGCGCAGGGCGGCTCAAGGTGCTGGCGTTCTGCTTGTCAGCCACGATCAAGATCTTATGCATGCCTGTTGTGATCGTATTGTGGTGTTGGAGGGCAATCGTGGATGACTGGCTGATATTCTGGAAGCCCTATCTGACCGGGCTCGCATTCAGTATCCAGTTGGCCTTGATCGGTTTGTATCTGCAACTGCGGCGAGAGTGGTTGGCGGCCCTTGCTTATGGCCAGGTGGGGGCTGCTGGTGCTTTGTTGGCTCAGGTCATGGCATGGCCTTTGGCCTTGGGGGGGCTGTTGTTCAGTGCTGGTGCAGCAGTCGCAAAGACCCTGCTAGCGCGACCTTTGGGGGCGGGAGTAATGTTTGTTCTCCTGCTGCTACTGGGCTGGAGTGCCTGCCTGCTGCTGACTGCAAATCTCAGTGTTGCCGAGCGCTTGGGGCAAGCCATGTTTGCTGGGCAATTATATTTTGCGGGTACCACCGAGCTGCTTTTGGCGTTGCTCTTATTGCTAGGAACATTGGGCTATTTAAGGTTTTTTGGGCCAAGTTTGTTGCAGTCGTTTCTATATCCGGGCCTGCCTTGTAACCAGAGTCGCCGCTGGGTGCGATGCTTCGATCTGTGCGCTGCCTTGGTATTGGCGGCTGCCGTGATGAGCATGGGCGTCATGGGGGTATTTGCCTTGGCATTTGTACCTTCGTGGTCTGCCTTTCGATGCGCAGGAAGTTGGCGTCTGGCCTGTCGGCAGTCGGTTGTGTTGGGTATAGGAGCCTACTCTCTGTCCTTTTTCTTGGCCTGGTACTGGGATCAACCCTATGGGCCCATGCTGGTTGCATGCCTTCTGTTTTTTGGGGTGGCCCGGGTGCTCGGCTTGGGGTGGAAAACCCACTGTGAGCAAATGAGAAGGAGGGGAGGTATATAAGCACCATTGCATGGCGACGGGCGACGTGCTAAAAATGTCGCTCCTCCAGGCGAACTTCATGGTTTTTTCATTTTTCAAGAAATCTGCGCAAAAGATGCCAGAACGCCCTTCGGCCAAGCCGAAAGGTGAGTCGGGCGAGACTGCTGTTGCCCCTGCGACTCCTGCGCAAACTGGTTCCCCCTCAGCCGAGGCCCCTCAAGAGGCACCTCAGAGTGAGTGGGACTTGGATTTTTCTGTTGCCAGCACCCAGCCCAATGGCGGTTATGGCATTGAAATTCATGAAGAGTCGGACCCCTTTGCAGAAATCGCTGAACATGCCGCAATTCTCTATGCCAATGGCCAGGATGCAGCTGCGCGTAGCACCTTAGAGAGTTCCATTCAGGGAAATTCAGAGCCTGGAGCCTTGAAGCTTTGGGCGATGCTTTTTGATCTGTTACGTATCCAGAATGATCGTCAGGCTTTTGACGCGCAGGGACTGGAGTTCGCTCGAGTATGCGAGCTTTCACCGCCCTCCTGGGATACCCATCCGGAAAAGAAGATTCAAAAAGGTTTGTGTGAGGCCGGCAGCATGGTGCTGCAGGGCGTGCTTTCCGGAGATGATGGGGTTTTCAATACCCTGATGGGAACCCTGGAAAAGGGAGAAAAATGTGCCCTGGAACTGGGCCGTCTGGCGGGGCTTGATGCCGAGGCTGGAGCCATGTTGTGCCGTCTGCTGCATCAGGCTCGTCGGCGTAACCTGGAATGGCAGTTGGCTGGTGTGCAGGGGCTGGTTGCCCGTTTGGCCAACCGAACTGTGGCCGGCCAAGCTCAGGATGAACCCCTGTGGCTGCTGCTGATGGAGCTCTACCAGTATCTGGGTTGGGAAGAACAATTCGAGGAGAAAGCGGTGGATTATGCCGTGACCTTCGAGGTTTCTCCGCCATCCTGGGAGCCTTGTCGCACGCCCCCTGTGCCCAAGGAAGAGTTGTCCTTGGTGGACATAGAGGAAGCGACCGACGAGCCTTCGGAGGATGTGCTGGAAGCCACTCAGCTGGAAGGGGAAATCCTCCAGGGCAATCTGAAGGAATTCTCCCGCCATCTTATTCCCGGTCAGGAGTCCCGGCTGGATTTCTCCCGGGTGACCCGGGTGGATTTCGTCAGTGCCGGCGCCATGACCAATCTACTCAAATCCTCCGGTTGCGGACCGGTCATCTTTTTCCATCCCAACCGGTTAGTGGCCGAACTCATGCGCGTCATGGGTATTGACCAACTGGTCAGGATTGAACTTTCCAAACACTGAGGTTTTTCATGGAGCAATACCACGGCACCACGATTCTGTCGGTGCGGCGGGGCGATGTTGTCGCTATTGGCGGCGACGGTCAGGTCACGCTTGGCAACATGGTCATCAAGCAAACCGCTCGCAAGATCCGCAGGCTTTATCAAGACCGTATCCTCACGGGTTTTGCCGGGGCGACCGCAGATGCCTTTACCCTGTTGGATCTGTTTGAAGCCAAGTTGGAAAAGCATCAGGGCAACCTGATGCGCAGTGCGGTGGAACTGGCCAAGGAGTGGCGCACGGATCGCATGTTACGGCGTTTGGAGGCCATGCTGATCGTGGCTGATCGGGAGCGCACCATGGTCATCACCGGAAACGGAGATGTGCTGGAACCCGAGCAGGGAATCGCAGCTATCGGTTCAGGGGGCGCCTATGCCCAGAGCGCAGCCCGTGCGCTTCTGGAAAATACCGAGCTATCTCCCGAAGAGATCGTGCGCAAGTCTTTGGAAATCGCTGGCGATATCTGCATCTACACCAACAAGAATTTCATCCTGGAGGTGTTGGAAGGATGACCACCATGACTCCCCAGGAAATTGTCCATGAGCTGGACAAGCATATTGTCGGGCAGGCGAATGCCAAGAAGGCCGTAGCTATTGCCTTGCGTAATCGCTGGCGTCGGGCCCAGGTGGACGAGCCGCTGCGTTCTGAAATTACGCCCAAGAACATCCTGATGATCGGGCCCACTGGTGTGGGCAAGACCGAGATCGCCCGACGGCTGGCCCGT
>QKDJ01000295.1 GCA_003252145.1 Azovibrio restrictus | reverse complement strand
AGGATCAGGGAGCGCTTGGCAAAGGCGGGGGAACGCACCAGTTCGGAGAGGCGCCCCTGGGCTTTGGCGAGCCGGGTCTCGTATTCCTTCTTGGCCAGCTTCTGATCCAGATCCAAGGCCGTGAGCACATCCAGGGCATCGATCTTGGGGAAGATGGGGGGGGCCACCGGATAGTTCTGGTCCCGGGTGTCTGCCAGGCGCTTTTGCAGGGCGTCCAGAATCATCTTGCCCACGGTGAGGGAGCGGTAGTTGTCGTCGGTACCTTCCACCACGGTCCAGGGGGCCCAGGGGGTGTTGGTCATGCGCAGCAGGTGGGAGGCCACGTCTTGCAGCTTGTCGTAGGTCTTCAGACGCTCCCAGCTTTCCTTGGTCACCCGCCAGGCAGTACGAGGATCTTTCTCCAGGGCCTTGAGCCGCTTCTTCTGGCCGTCCTTGGACAGGTGGAACCAGAATTTCAGCACCAGGGCACCTTCATTGACCAGCATGGCCTCGAAGCGGTTGAACTGGTCGATGCGCTGATCGAAGAAGGCTTGATCGATATCCCCGTCAATGCGCCGGTGAATTGGGATGGAATACCAGGAACCGGCGAAGATGCCCATGCGGCCCTTGGGGGGCAGGGCCCGCCAGTAGCGCCACATGAAGGGGCGTTCGGCTTCCTCGTCGCTGGGGTTGGCAAAGGCCAGGGTGGAGAGATAACGGGGGTCCATCCAGGCGTAGAGCTCGTTGATGGTCTCGCCCTTGCCGGCCCCGTCCACGCCGCTGATCAGTACCACCACCGGGAAGTTACCCTTCTCCCGCAAGTCGTACTGGGCTTCCAGCAAGGCTTCGCGCAGCTTGGCTACCTCAGCCTTGTAGGTGGCCTTGTCGATGGTGTGTCCCAGTTCTGCCGATTCAAACATATGGTTTTACTCCCCCTTGAAATCACCCCACAGGGTCTGCAGTGCAGCCAGCACCGCCAACCCCGCCGTTTCCGTACGCAAAATTCTTGGTCCCAGCCGCACGGGCATGAAGCCCACCTGGGCTGCGGCCTGCATTTCTCCCGGCTCCAGGCCGCCTTCTGCGCCGATCAGCAGGGTGACCTGGGTCGCGGGAGGCAACTGGTTCAGTGTGTGTGCGGCACCGGGGGCCAGCATCAGTTTGAGTCCAGGCAGGCTTGCACCGGTATCGGCTAGCCAGCGATCCAGGGTTTGAACCTGAGCCACGGGAGGCACCTGGTTGCGGCCGCATTGTTCGCAGGCCGAGATGGCCACCGATTGCCAGTGAGCTTCCCGTTTTTGCTGCCGGTCACCGGAAAGCTTCACCACACTACGGCGGCTGGCCACCGGCTGGATGGCGCTGACGCCCAATTCCACCGCCTTCTGAATGGTGAAATCCATTTTGTCCGCCGCCTGAATGGCCTGTACCAGGGTCAGCTCCAGGGGAGATTCCCGTTCCATTTCCTGCCATTGGCCCGTGATGACGCTCACCCGTTCCTTGGTGATGGTTTCGATGGTGGCTGCATATTCCCCGCCGCGGCCGTCGAACAGGATAATGGGTGCGCCGGGTGGCAGGCGCAAAACCCGCACGGCATGACGCGCCACGGCCTCGGGCAGGTCGAAGCGTGCGCCAGGCCCCAGGGGGCGATCACAGAAAAATCTCGGGCAATTCATCGGTGCTATTATAGGTTCGATCAATCTCCGGATTTCCAGCATTCTTTTGACCTATGGCTGCCCTGAATCCTCCTGTTTGTGACTTTGGTTGGTCCGCTCCCGATTTTTCTCTTCCTGGCACCGATGGCCAGCAACATAGTCTGGCCTCTGTCCGGGGTCCTAAAGGCCTGTTGCTGGTGTTCATCTGCAATCATTGCCCCTATGTTCAGGCGGTTCTGGATCGGCTGATCCGGGACTTCCGGGCACTGCAGGCTGAAGGCATTGGCTGTGTGGCCATTTCTTCCAATGACGTGGCGGCCTATCCCGAAGATGGTTTTGAGCAGATGCAGGCTTTGGCCCAGCGTCTGGATTTTCCTTTTCCTTATCTGTACGACGAATCCCAGGCGGTAGCCCGGGCCTATGGCGCCGTGTGTACTCCGGATTTCTTTGGGTTCAATGGGGATTTGAAACTCCAGTACCGGGGGCGCCTGGATGCCTCTGGGCGTCAGCCCGGGCCTGCGGATGCTCGCCGGGAACTGTTTGAGGCCATGGTGCAGGTGGCGCAAACCGGACAAGGTCCTCAGGAACAGGTGGCTTCCATCGGTTGCTCCATCAAGTGGCGGGAGGCCTGAGGTGTCGGCTGAGCTGATGCAATTGCTGCCCCATGTGGAGGCAGCCCTGAAGGCCGTGGCGGAAACCGAAATCCTGCCCCGTTTTCTCAAGGTGGCCCGGCAGCACAAGCCCGACGGGTCCACCTTTTCAGAAGCCGATCTGTCCGCCCAGGAATTCCTCACCCGGGCCCTGGGTCGTCTGGCCCCTCTGCCCATGCTGGGCGAGGAAATGACGGATGAAGCCCAGCAGGAAGCCTGGGAGGCCGGTCTCGAGGATGAGCAGGGACTGTGGGTTATGGACCCCATCGATGGCACCACCAATTTTCTCGTGGGCCTGCCTCAGTTTGCTGTCTCCGTGGCCCTTATTCGCAAGGGGAAGCCAGTGCTGGGCGTGAGTTACCTGCCCATGATGGATGAGATGTTCTCGGCCGTGGCCGGACAGGGCGCCTGGCTCAATGGCGAACCTCTGCCCTTGCGGCCCTCGGGTGACGATCTTTCCCGGGCGGTGGCTACGGTGGATTTCAAGCGTCTGCCCCACATGCTGGCCTCAAATCTGGTCCAGTCTTCCCCCATCTACTCCCAGCGCAACATGGGTTCCAGCGTATTGGAATGGTGTTATCTGGCCGCCGGGCGGGTGGATGCCCTGTTGCACGGGGGCCAGCGTCTCTGGGACTATGCGGCGGGCAGTTTGCTGCTGCGGGAGGCCGGTGGTTTTGCCGCCACCTTTAGTGAGGATGATTTCGATAAGGCCGATCCCTGGCGTCGTCAGGTGATTGCTGCCCTCAATCCCGATCTGTTCCGCACCTGGCGGGACTGGATACGTCTACACGGGGGCTGATCCTCCCGGCCAAAAGGGGCGTTACGGCGCCCCTTTTTTCTTGGTGCTCCGCTATGATGGGGCCTCCTGAAGAACAGCACTTCGCGCAAAGTCGTCAGCCTAGGCGATAAAAATATCCATGGTTCGGAAATCATTCAAGGAACGCCATCTGGCCCTGTTGCAGGAAGCCCAGCGTATTGCCCGCATCGGCAGCTGGGAGCGGGACCTGCACAGCAATACCCTGTGGTGGTCCGACGAATGTTATCGCCTGTTCGGTTACGAGCCAGAGGAGGTGGAACCCTCCTACCAGCTGTTCCTGCAGGCCATACACCCGGATGACCGGGCCATGGTCCATGAAATCAACACCCAGGCCTTGAACCGCAAGGAGGGCCATCAGGTTGACTTCCGGGTGATCCTGCCCAGTGGCGAGATACGCTACTTCCACAACCAGGGTCATGTATTCCTGGACCCGGACACGGGGGAGCCCCGGCGTACCAGCGGCACCACCCAGGACATTACCGAGCGTAAGCAGACCGAGGCCGAATTCCGCCGTCAGGCCGCGTATCTGGAGGCCATTTTGGCTTCCCTGCCCCAGGGGGTAAGCGTTTACGACGAGCACAATCGCCTGCGTTACTGGAACGAGCGTTTCGTGGAAGCCCTGCAGCTGCCCAGCCATTTGGTGTGGGAGGGAGCCCAGCACGAGGATTTGCTGCAGATTCAAGCCGAGCGCGGCGAATTGGGGGCCGGTGTTCCGGCCGATCTGGTGCGTCAGCGCCAGGCAGAATTGGCCCGCTATCAACCCCATCGCAAGGAGCGGCGGCGGATTTCAGGACGAACCCAGTTGCTGGAGGTGCACCCCCTGCACCTGGACAACAGTGTGGCGGGATTCATCACCACCTACACAGATATTTCCGATCGCAAGCAGACAGAAGAACGTCTGCTGCTGGCGGACAAGGTGTTTGCCAATAGTCCCGTGGGCATTCTGATTGCTGATGAGCTGAACAACGTGCTCTCGGCCAATCCGGCCTTCAGTGTCATTACCGGCTACCTGGGCGCCGAAATGGTGGGTTATCGGGCGGACAGCCTGCTGCATCTGTGTAGCCAGGACAAACTCCAGGAAATGGAGGGGGCCCTGAAGGCTCACGGACGTTGGGCTGGTGAAGTTCCCGCCCAGCGCAAGAACGGCCTGAACTACACCATCTGGCTGGACATTACCCATATCCAGGAGGTGGAGGGTAGCGCTCATCAGCTGTGGATCATTGCTGATATCACTGAGCGCAAGCGGGCCGAGGCGCGCATCAACCACCTGGCCCATCATGATCCGCTCACGGGCTTGCCTAATCGACTTTCCCTGCTTTCCCGGCTGGAACAGGCTTTGCCCGAAGCTAGGCGTTACCAGTGGAACCTGGCTTTGTTCTTCATCGATCTGGATCGTTTCAAGGTCATCAACGATACCTTGGGGCACCAGGTGGGAGACCAGTTGCTCATGGAGGTGGCCGGGCGCCTGGCTCTGACCGTGCGGGAGTCCGACACGGTGGCCCGCCTGGGGGGAGACGAGTTCGTGATCCTGCTGCCTGATGTGGGCGGGGCGGCTGATGCGGCCATGGTGGCCGGCAAGATCATTGATGCCCTGGCTCACCCCGTTCTGGTGGAGGGACACGAGCTTCACACCAGTCCCTCCATCGGCATCAGCCTCTACCCGGCCGATGGGGAGGATGTGGAAACCATCATGCGCAATGCCGATACCGCCATGTACCACGCCAAGTCGGCGGGGCGGAACAACTACCAGTTTTACGCGGAAGAGATGAACCGGGCGGCTACGGAACGTCTGACCCTGGAGGGGCGCTTGCGCCAGGCCGAGGCTCGTGGCGAATTCAGCCTCCACTTTCAGCCTCAGTTTTCTGTCCGTGATCAGGTGCCCACAGGTGTCGAGGCCTTGCTGCGCTGGAGTACGCCGGACGAGGGCGGTATTTCCCCAGCCCGTTTCATCCCCATTGCCGAGGAAACCGGGCTGGTGGTCAGCATCGGTGCCTGGGTGTTGCGGGAGGCCTGTCGCCAGATGAAGGCCTGGTTGGATGCGGGCCTGCATCCCTTGCGTATGGCCATCAACCTGTCGGCACGACAGCTGCGGCAGAAGGATTTTCCTGCCACGGTGGCCAAGGCGCTGGTAGAGAGTGGCATGCCCGCCCATCTGCTGGAACTGGAAATCACCGAGAGCGCGGTCATGGAGCAGCCCCGGGAAGCCATCAAGCTGCTTACCGAGCTACGTCAGATGGGCGTGACCCTGGCCATCGACGATTTCGGCACCGGCTATTCATCGCTTGCTTACCTGAAGCTGTTCCCCATTGATCACCTGAAAATTGACCGCTCCTTCGTGGCCGACATCGAACATGACCTGAATGATCGTTCCATCGCCTTTGGCACCATCGCCCTGGCTCATTCCCTGGGGCTCAACGTGATTGCCGAAGGGGTGGAGACCGAGGATCAGCTGGAACTGCTATCCAGCAACGGCTGCGACGAAATTCAGGGCTATCTGTTTTCCCGTCCCCTGCCGGCAGAGCAAGCTTTCGAATTTTTGCGGCAACGCCAGGCTATGGGTAGCGGCGGCCTGCACTTGGGAGATTAATCCGCCGGGCTGAAGAGGCGGGCCACCGCAGTAGGGTTGGAGGGGAAGTACAGGTGGAGATAGGAGGCCACCAGCCCTTGCCGCCGATACAGAGC
>QKDJ01000207.1 GCA_003252145.1 Azovibrio restrictus | reverse complement strand
GAACGGCGCACGGGCTTTTCGCCAAAATTGGACATGTGACCACCGAAGGGGCGCTGATAAATCTTGCCGTTATCGGTACGGTCAAAAGGCATGCCGTAGTGTTCGAGTTCCACGACCACTTCCACAGCCTTCTTACACATGAATTCGATAGCGTCCTGGTCGCCGAGCCAGTCGGAGCCCTTGACGGTATCGTACATGTGCCAACGCCAGTGATCTTCCTCGGAGTTACCGAGAGAGGCAGCCACACCACCTTGAGCAGCCACGGTGTGGGAGCGGGTGGGGAAAACCTTGGAAAGCACGGCAGTCTTCAGGCCGGCTTCGGACAATTGAATAGCAGACCGCAGACCGGCACCACCGGCACCCACGATCACTGCATCAAACTTGAGAACAGGAATATTCACGCTTACAGTCTCCAGAGAATCGAGGCCGCCCAGCCGGCGTAACCCACGAGAGCCAGGATGGTCAGAACATGCAGGGTCAGGCGCAGACCGGTGGGCTTGATGTAGTCCATCCACAGGTCACGAATGCCGATCCAGGCGTGATAGAACAGGCTCAGAACGAACAGGAAGGTCGCAAACTTGATGAAGCCATTGGAGAAAATGCCTTGCCAAGCTTCGAAGGTACCGGGCTGAGCCACCAGAATGACCGCCACGATCAAAGCGGTGTAAACCGCCATCACCACAGCAGTAGCACGCTGGGCGATCCAGTCCTTGAGGCCGTAGTGGGCCCCGACAACGATACGATTTACCACAGCAGAACCCCCCACAGAACAACGGTCAGCGCCAGGCTCACGGCAAACACGATGCCGGCAGACTTGCGTGCAGACTGCAGATCAACACCCACATGCACATCCAGCAGCAGGAAGCGGATACCTGCGCAGAAATGGTGCATGTATGCCCAGATCAGACCCGCCAGAATCAGCTTGGCCAGGGGATGCCCAGCCACTGCCTTGAAAGCATCAAAGCTTTCAGGGGAGGTCACACTGGCTTGAAAGAGCCAGAGCAACACGGGCAACATGAGGAAAATACCCACGCCGCTAACGCGGTGAAGGATGGAGAGTTTGCCCGGAAGGGGCAACCTGATGGTGGAAAGGTCCAGGTTCTTTGGACGCTTCTTGATGCTCACCTCTGCCATGAACGTCATCCTTAGAGTTGGGGAAACAGGCGGTAAACCGCCGCGAGTGCTACAAAAAAAGAGCCATAATTATACATTCAAGCGTCCATTAAGTGGCGCTCATATTGTTATGTTTAACTAGCTAAGTTCGTTGAAATAGTGGTAATTGCCCGTGGCGTAACAACCCCGCCGCCACTCCACCGGCTTATCACCATAGGTATAGGTCACCCGCTCCACCAGAAGCAGGGGCGACCCTTCGGGTACCGCCAGCAATTCGCATGCACGACCTTCCGCACCCACGGCGCGCAGACGCTCCTCTGCCCGAATCATGCGCATGCCGAACTCACTCTCAAAAACACTGTAGAGAGAGCGCTCGGATTCCTTGAGCAGATCCAGGGTCAGCCCTTGAAACTGCTCGGCCGACAGGAAGATTTCGTCATACACCACTGGTTCGCCATCAAAACGAAGCAGACGCTCCACCAGAATCACCGGATCACCCACCTGCAGCTGCAGCACCCGCGCCACGGTATCCGTGGCAGCAACCATGCGACAGGAAAGGGGCTCACTACGGGTCTGACGAGCACTCCCATCATCCGGCGTCAGACGCAGGAAACGATAGAAGGACCTGGGATCGTTATGAGAGGCGACAAAAGTACCCTTGCCCTGGCGGCGCACCAGCAGGTTTTCCGCAGCCATTTCATCAATGGCCTTGCGTACGGTCCCCTGGCTGACACCAAAGCGGATGGCCAGCTCGGACTCACTGGGAATCGAGGTTCCCGGCGCCCATTCCCCAGCCCCCAGTGCACGCATCATCAGCTCCTTGATCTGGCGATACAAGGGGCTGAACATGGGCGATGCAGCCGCTTGACGGGCAGTTGCACGGGCAGAAGGTTTCTGGGAGGAGCGAGGCATGGGCGGCGATTTCATCACAATTCCGGGGCGCCGTCCAATTATTGCTATCTTATATAAGACATCTAATCACTCATTGACACCTGCGGACCTAACTCCTACCATAATCCGCCTGTGTCGCCCGCGCCCCTGAGGGCTGCCTCCGGCACACCTTCGATCCCACAGGATCATTCGAATCACTATCAAGCCCTTACAGGAGTGTTACATGTCCAAAGCCCCCATGCGCGTTGCCGTGACCGGCGCCGCCGGCCAAATCGGCTACAGCCTGCTGTTCCGCATCGCTTCCGGCGAAATGCTGGGTAAAGACCAGCCTGTCATCCTGCAACTCCTCGACCTGCCCCAAGCCCAGAAGGCTGTGCAGGGCGTCATGATGGAACTGGACGACTGTGCCTTCCCCCTGCTGGCCGGCATGGTCGCCACCGACGACCCCAACGTGGCTTTCAAGGACGCTGACGTCTGCCTGCTGGTGGGTGCTCGCCCCCGCGGCCCCGGCATGGAACGTGCCGACCTGCTGCAAGCCAACGGCGCCATCTTCACCGTTCAAGGCAAGGCCATCGCCGAAAACGCCAAGGAAGACGTGAAGGTTCTGGTGGTGGGCAACCCCTGCAACACCAACGCCTACATCGCCCGCGCTGCCGCCATCAAGGTGGGTCGTACCAACCCCGCCAACTACCACGGCATGCTGCGTCTGGACCACAACCGTGCCCTGACCCAACTGGCTCAGAAGGCTGGCCGTCCCGTTTCTTCCCTGAAGCAACTGGTGGTGTGGGGCAACCACTCCCCCTCCATGTACGCTGACTACCGCTTCGTGACCTCCAACGGTGACAACGTCAAGGCCATCATCAACGACGCCACCTGGAACAACGACGTGTTCCTGCCCACCGTGGGCAAGCGCGGCGCCGCCATCATCGACGCTCGTGGCCTGTCTTCCGCCGCTTCCGCTGCCAACGCCGCCATCGACCACGTTCGTGACTGGCACCTGGGCTCCAGCGAATGGGTGACCATGGGTATCCCCGCCCCTGCCGACAACGGCTACGGCATCCCCGAAGGTCTGGTGTTCGGCCTGCCTTGCGAATGCAAGAACGGCACTTTCACCCTGATCAAGGGCCTGGAGATCGACGAATACTCCAAGGGCAAGATCGCCATCACCCTGAAGGAACTGGAAGACGAGCGCGCCGCTGTGGCCGACATGCTGAAGTAATCCTTCAGCACTTCCGAAAAAAGCCGCAGCCTGTGCTGCGGCTTTTTCTTTTCCTGCTTCCCCTGGCCCCCTGTCGTAAAATACGGCGCTTCAACTGATTGCTCCTTGCGTCCCTTCATGCTGCGTGTCACCGAAGTCAAACTCCCCCTGGATCACCCGGAAGCCAACCTGAAAACGGCCCTGCTCAAGCGCCTGGACCTGGCGCCCGAAGAATTGCTGGATTTCCGGGTTGCACGACGCGCCTACGATGCCCGCAAATCCTCCAACATCTTCTTCATCTACACCCTGGATGCGGAAGTCCGCGATGAGGCCGCAGTCCTTGCCCGGCTGAAGGAGGATAGGCAGGTAGGCCTGGCACCGGACACCAGCTACCACTTCGTCACCCAGGCCAAGCCTGATGAAACCCGCCGCCCCATCGTCATCGGCACGGGGCCCTGCGGTCTGTTCGCCGGGCTGGTGCTGGCCCAGATGGGGTTCAAGCCCATCATTCTGGAACGGGGCAAGATCGTGCGGGAACGCACCAAGGACACCTGGGGCCTGTGGCGCCAGGGCAAGCTGAACCCGGACTCCAATGTTCAGTTCGGCGAGGGCGGTGCGGGCACTTTTTCCGACGGCAAGCTTTACAGCCAGATCAAGGACCCCCGTCACCTGGGTCGCAAGGTCCTGACCGAATTTGTCCAGGCTGGTGCCCCGGAGGAAATCCTGACCATCAGCAAACCCCACATCGGCACCTTTCGTCTGGTGAAGATGGTGGAAAACATGCGCACATCCATGGAAGCCCTGGGTGCCGAAATCCGCTTTGAAAGCCGGGTGGATGAAATCCTTATCGACACGGACGCCCAGGGGCAGCGTCAGGTGAAAGGTGTGCGCCTGGCAGACGGCCAGGTACTGGAAAGTGAGCATGTGGTGCTGGCCGTGGGCCACAGCGCCCGGGACACCTTCCAGATGCTCTACGACCAGGGGGTTTACATGGAGGCCAAGCCCTTCTCCATCGGGGTGCGCATCGAGCACCCCCAGAACCTGATCGACAAGGCCCGCTTTGGTCGTTTTGCCGGCCACCCCCTGCTAGGAGCAGCCGATTACAAACTGGTGCACCACGCCAGCAATGGCCGGGCCGCCTACAGCTTCTGCATGTGCCCCGGCGGTCAGGTGGTTGCAGCCACTTCGGAACCGGGCCGAGTGGTCACCAACGGCATGAGCCAGTACTCCCGGGCCGAGCGCAACGCCAATAGCGGCATGGTGGTGGATGTCTCCCCCGAGCAGGATTTCCCGGGCCATCCCCTGGCGGGCATCGACTTTCAGCGCCACTGGGAGTCCAAAGCCTTCGAGGCGGGCGGCGGCACTTACAAAGCCCCCGCCCAATTGGTGGGCGACTTCCTGGCTGGCCGCCCCTCCACCAGGATCGGCAGCGTGCAGCCCTCCTACCAGCCCGGCATTCACCTGACCGACCTTTCTCTGTGCCTGCCCGATTTTGTCATCCAGGCCATACGCGAAGCCCTGCCCGCCTTTGGCCGGCAGATCCGCGGCTACGACATGGCCGATGCCCTGATGACCGGCGTGGAAACCCGTACCTCCTCCCCCGTACGTCTCAAGCGCAATCCGGATGACCTGCAGAGCATCAACACCCGGGGCCTGTATCCGGGCGGCGAAGGTGCAGGCTATGCAGGCGGTATCCTTTCAGCGGGAATCGACGGCATCAAGGTAGCCGAAGCCCTGGCGCTGGACATGAATGGTCTGAAACCCATGGCACCGCGCCGCGCCAGCTAGAATTCAATCATCACACCCATTTTCGAGGTCATCATGCGCCATCCCAATGAGGTCCTGTTTGCCGGCGAAAAGCCCTTCCCCATTCTGCCCGCAGTGGATCATTACGCCGGTTCGGAAAAGCTCATCCTCAAGGCCCTGAGCCTGCAGCAGGAGCTGGGCCCGGTCTTCGACATCACCTGTGACTGCGAAGACGGTGCCCATGCCGGTGCCGAAGCTGCCCATGCGGAAATGTGCGCGGCCCTGATCATGGGCGACCAGAACCGCTTCAACCGGGTTGGGGCTCGCATCCACGACATCACTCACCCCCACTGGGAAAAAGACCTGGAAATCCTGGTGGGCAAGGCGGGTTCCCGACTGCCCTTCATCACCCTGCCCAAGCCCCGCTCTGCCGACGATGTCCACCGCCAGATCCAGGTGCTGCGCCAGACGGAAACCATCCACGGCCTGAAGCACAGCATTCCCGTGCATGTGCTGATTGAAACCCACGGAGCCCTGAAGGAAGTCTGGCAAATCGCCGCCCTGGACGGGGTTGAAAGCCTGGATTTCGGTCTCATGGATTTTGTCTCCGGCCATCACGGCGCCATCCCCGGCAGCGCCATGAAGAGCCCGGGTCAGTTCGACCATCCCCTGGTGGCCCGGGCCAAATGCGAGATCGCCGCCGCCGCCTTGGGTTGTGGCGTGGTGCCTTCCCACAACGTGACCACCGAGCTGAAGGACGTGGATTACATCCGCAACGACGCCCTGCGGGCGCGTCAGGAATTCGGCTACTTGCGCATGTGGAGTATTCACCCCAACCAGATCCAG
>QKDJ01000265.1 GCA_003252145.1 Azovibrio restrictus | reverse complement strand
ACCTTCCCCGGTGCTGACATGGGCGACCTTCTGGTCCGTCGGGGCAGCATCGGCGTCGTCCGCGACATCGGCTCCTTCCTGCAGGACCAGATCATCTACTCCGTCCACTTCTACGACGAAAACCGCATGGTGGGTTGTCGGGAAGAGGAGTTGATGGACTTGAGCGAGGAATGGGTGCCCTCCCGCTTTGAATTCCGGGAGAAGGTCCGCTCCATCGCTGACCTGAAGGTGGGCGATGAAATTCTGGTCAATGCCGGCGATCCGGGCGAAATCGTCAAGGTGGTCCGGGATCATCCGGGCGGCCCGGCCTACCACGTACACTTTGACACCCTGCCTGGTCGGGTCCTGATGATTCCCGAGCCCATGCTGGAAACCCGGTACCCCACCTGAAGGCGAGAAACATGCAACCCTATCTTCAGCTCAAGCTCTCCCTGGAACTGTTCAAGAAGGCCCCGGGCAACCTGGATGCCATGGAAAGTGCCCGACTGGGAGAGGTGGTCAGCCGTCAGGCCCGCATTGAGTCTGCCGTCCTGGCCAGCCCTGAAGCCCTGGGCGTGGTGGTCCCGGAGGCCACGGTGGAATCCCGCCTGGGCGAAATCCGCAGCCGCTACGAAACCCATGAGGAGTTTCTGGCCGATATGGAACGCAATGGTCTGAGCGCAGAAGCCCTCAACAGTGCCGTTACCCGGGATCTGCGTATCGAGGCGGTGTTGGAGCGGGTTTCCTCCCAGGCTCCCGGTGTTTCCGAAGTGGACGCGGAAATCTATTACCGGCTACACCCCCAGGCCTTCAAGCGCCCGGAAATGCGCAAGCTGCGCCACATCCTGGTGACCTTCAATTCGGAACAGGAAAAAGCCAAGGTTCAGGCTGAACTGCAAGCCCTGGCCCCCACCCTGATCACCGATGAGGATTTTGCCAAGGCCGCCCTGAAACACTCCCAGTGCCCCACCAGCATGGAACAAGGGGTTCTGGGCACAGTGAAGCCCGGCCAGCTCTACCCGGAACTGGAACCTACGGCTTTCGCCCTCACCGAGGGCCAGGTTTCACAGCCCGTGGAATCCCCCATCGGTCTGCATCTGCTGCGTTGCGACACCATCCTGCCGGGCGAAGAACTCAGCTTTGCCGACACCAAGGCTCGCATCATGGAACACTTGATGGATCAGCGCCGCCAGTCCTACCAGCGCACCTGGATCAAGGCCCTGCTCAAGAATTAAGCCTTGTAGCTCGCCGGCTCCAGCCATAAAAAAGCCCCGACCAGGTCGGGGCTTTTGCTTTTCCAGCCACCCTGTCGGATGGCCGGAAAGTTTGCTGATTAGCAGCTGTAGTACAGGTCGAATTCCACGGGGTGGGTGGTCATACGAACCTTGTTCACTTCTTCCATCTTCAGGGAGATGAAAGCGTCGATCCAGTCGTTGGAGAACACACCGCCACGGGTCAGGAATTCGCGATCCTTGTCCAGGGCAGCCAGGGCTTCGTCCAGGCTGGCACAGACGGTCGGGATCTTTGCGTCTTCTTCGGGGGGCAGGTCGTACAGGTTCTTGTCGGCAGCCTCACCGGGGTGGATCTTGTTCTGGATGCCGTCCAGGCCGGCCATCAGCAGAGCGGAGAAGGCCAGGTAGGGGTTGGCGATCGGATCGGGGAAGCGGGTCTCGATACGACGGGCCTTGTCGGAGGACACGTAAGGCACGCGGATGGAGGCGGAACGGTTCTTGGCGGAGTAGGCCAGCTTCACCGGAGCTTCGAAGTGAGGCACCAGACGCTTGTAGGAGTTGGTACCGGGGTTGGTAATGGCGTTCAGGGCCTTGGCGTGCTTGATGATGCCGCCGATGTAGTACAGGGCGGTTTCGGACAGGCCGGCATAGCCGTTACCAGCGAAGGTGTTCTTGCCATCCTTCCAGATGGATTGGTGCACGTGCATGCCAGAACCGTTGTCACCAACGATGGGCTTGGGCATGAAGGTGGCGGTCTTGCCGTACTGGTGAGCCACGTTGTGGACCACGTACTTCAGAACCTGGGTTTGGTCAGCGCGACGCACCAGGGTGTTGAACTTGGTACCGATTTCGTTTTGACCGGCGGTAGCCACTTCGTGGTGGTGCACTTCCACTTCCACGCCACACTGCTCCAGAGCCAGACACATGGCAGCACGGATGTCGTTGAAGGAATCAACGGGGGGCACGGGGAAGTAGCCGCCCTTGACCATGGGACGGTGACCAATGTTGCCGCCTTCGATCTTTTCGCTGCTGGCCCAAGCGGCTTCTTCGGAGAAGATCTTCACGAAGCAGCCGGACATGTCGCTCTTCCACTCCACGGAGTCGAAGATGAAGAATTCGGGTTCGGGGCCGAAGAAGGCGGTGTCGCCCAGGCCACAGGACTTCAGGTAGGCTTCAGCGCGCTTGGCGATGGAGCGGGGGCAACGGTCATAGCCGCGACCGTCGGTGGGGTCCACCACGTCACAGGAAATCACCAGGGTGGTTTCATCGAAGAAGGGATCGATGAAGGCGCTGTCAGGATCGGGGATCAGCAGCATGTCGGAAGCCTGAATACCCTTCCAGCCGGCGATGGAGGAACCGTCGAAAGCGTGACCATTTTCGAACTTATCTTCATCCACACAGTGAGCAGGCACGCCAACGTGCTGTTCCTTGCCGCGGGTATCGGTGAAACGGAAATCGACGAACTTGACGTCGTTTTCCTTCATCATCTTCAGAATGTCCTGAACAGTAGCCATATTACAAAGTCTCCTAAGCGGAACCGGTCACGCCGGCAAGTGAGTCAAATTGCGACGGGCAGCCTAAGTGCAGGAAGCATGCCAATCGATATCAAACAGTTTTCCATTGTGCCACAAGGAAGAAGAGAAAAGCGCAGTCCATTTGATGCACAACATCTGTGCAGAATTGCACTTATCGCACCAATCAAGGGCGCAGCCGACAGTTCAGGGAAACCCGACTGAAAACGGGCAACTCAGGCAATCTGGCATCAATGCGCGCCTGGATTTCTGCCAGTCGCTCGCCGTCAAAATCCCCGCAGGCAAACATGATCTGGGCCTCAACCCGGCCCGCCAGATAATGCAGCACAATTTCCTCAGGTTCCGGCAGGCCATCAAGCAACTGCTGTAGCGGCAAATGCAAATCCTGACGGGTGGGCGGCAGCAGTGGAGCGGGACCAGCACCGTCCCGTTCGGGATCAATATGCACCAGCACATCCAGCACATCCTCATGGGCCGCCAGGACCTGCAGGCGCGCCTCCTCAGCGATGCGATGTCCTTCGGAAACACTGATCCTGGGCTCCACCTGGATATGGGCATCCACCAGGGCATGGCGTGCCATGCGCCGGGTGCGCAATTCGTGCAGCCCCTTGACCCCCGGTGTGGCCAACAAGGTGCGCTTGATGGCGGAAGTTTCACTGGCCGGCAGGGCCGTATCCACCAGTTCCTTCATGGCGTCCTTCACAAAGCTGAAGCCCATGCGCAGGATCATGAAGCCCACAATGGCCGCCGCCAGCATGTCCCCATAGGCAAACCCCATGAGGCTGCCGCCAATACCGGCCGCCACCACCAGGGAAGAGGCCGCATCGGCCCGCTGATGCCAGGCATTGGCCACCAGCATGGGAGAGCGCACCTGCTCCGCCACCCGCAATTGGTAACGGAACAAGCCCTCCTTGACCACCAGGGTAAAGATGGCGACACCCAACGCAAGAGGCTCGATGGCCTGAAGCTCTCCCAGATTCTGGAGCCGATTGCCCGCAGCCACGAGAAACCCCAGGCCCACCACCATCAGCGCCAAACCCAGAGCCAGGGAGGTGGCCGTCTCAATACGTCCATGTCCATAGGGGTGATTGGCATCAGCCGGAGCTTGCGCCCGCTTATTGGCCAGCAAGACAAAACCGTCGGACACCAGGTCGGACAGGGAATGCAGACTATCGGCCACCAAACTGTAGGCGTGGCCCCAGAGCCCCACCACCAACTGCAGCACGGTCAAGGTGGCATTGACCCCGATACTGATCCATACGGACCGCTGCCCCGCTCGGTTGGAGGCTTGCTCCTCCCGTGCTCGCTGGGCGAGCAGTTTCTCGGATTCTTCTCCCATGGTCGGCCTGCGCTATACTGAATCCCCTGATTTTAAGCGCTGGCAAACGCCATGGGAAAACTCTCTGATCTTCTGCAACTGGCTCAGGCCAGAGCTCAATCCAATGGACTCCCCTATGCGGGCGCCCTGACTCCCGCTGAAGCCCATGAAATTCTCAGTCTGGCTCCCGGCGCCAAGCTGGTGGATGTGCGTACCCACGCAGAACTGGATTGGGTCGGCCGCATTCCCGACGCGGTGGAAATTGAATGGAACCAGTACCCCGGCGGGGTCCCCAATGCCAACTTTTCTGCCCAGTTGAAGCGCCAGGTGGATGAGGAATCCCTGGTGATGTTCATCTGCCGTAGCGGCGTTCGCTCCGACAACGCCGCCCGGGCCGCTGCAAGCCTGGGCTACACGGCGGTCTACAACGTGCTGGAGGGCTTCGAAGGCGACAAGGATGCCCAGGACCAGCGCAACAAGGTGGGAGGCTGGCGCCATGCCGGACTTCCCTGGTATCAAAGCTGACCTTTCTGACTTCTCGAATTTCTGCACGCATGAACGCCCCTCTGCCCTTCGACGCCTACAACAGCCTTTCCGATACCGAATGCCAGGAACGCATTCGCGCCGCCCGCGCCAAGCTGGGTCAGGACGTGGTCCTGCTCTGCCACCACTACCAGCGGGCCGATGTGTATCAGCATGCGGACCTGACCGGTGACTCTCTCAAGTTGTCCCGTCTGGCCGCCGGCACCGACTCCCCCTACATCGTCTTCTGTGGCGTGCATTTCATGGCCGAAGTGGCAGACATCATGTCCAAGCCCAACCAGACCGCCATCCTGCCCGACCTGGCCGCCGGCTGCTCCATGGCCGACATGGCCAACCTGGCCAAGGTGGAACGCTGCTGGCGGGAACTGGGGGAAATCGTGGATGTGGAGCAGGAATTCACCCCGGTCACCTACATCAACTCCGCTGCCGACCTGAAGGCCTTCTGTGGCGAGCACGGGGGCATCGTATGCACCTCCAGCAATGCGGGCACCATCGCCAAGTGGGCCTTTGAACAGCGCCCCAAGATCCTCTTCTTCCCGGACCAACACCTGGGCCGCTGGACCGGTCACAACATGGGCATTCCTCTGGAAGATATGATGGTCTGGGACCCGGACCTGGAATATGGCGGCCTCACCCCCGAGCAAATCAAGAAGGCCAAGATCCTGCTCTGGAAGGGCCATTGCTCGGTGCACCAGATGTTCCAGAAACATCACATTGACGCCTTCCGGGCCCAGTATCCGGACGGTATCGTGATTGCTCACCCGGAATGCAATTTCGAGGTCTGCGCAGCATCCGATCATGTGGGTTCCACCGAACTGATCGTCAAGACCATCAAGGAAGCCCCGGAAGGCACCCGCTGGCTGGTAGGCACCGAACTCAATCTGGTGGACCGGCTGGCCAAGGAAGTGCTGCCCCAGAACAAGATCGTCCAGTTCATGGCCACCACCATCTGCATGTGCTCCACCATGCAGCGCATCGATCCCCAGCACCTGGCCTGGACTTTGGAAAACCTGGTGGCCGGTCATGTGGTTAATCCCATTCAGGTCCCACCCCATGAGGTGGAGCAGGCCAAACTGGCTCTGGACCGGATGCTGGCCATTTCCTGAGCCAGCACATACCCCCCGAAAAAGCCCTGACGGACATGGCCGAACCCCGTGCCCTGCACATCGCCACCTACAACATCCACAAGGGCTTTTCCCAGTTCAACCGGCGCATGATGGTGCACGAGCT
>QKDJ01000119.1 GCA_003252145.1 Azovibrio restrictus | reverse complement strand
TGTTGTGCGAAACCCTGTCCCGCCGGTTGGAGGTGCCCTTTGTTACGGCGGATGCCACCTCCCTGGCCCAGTCCCGCTACGTGGGCGACGAGATCGTCGCCATCATGGAGCGCTTGCTGGAGCGTGCCGGAGGCGTCTTGGAAAGAGCCTCACGGGGCATCGTGTTCATCGACGAGGTGGACAAGCTCAAGACCGGCGAGGGGCATCAGGTTTCCGGTGAGAGTGTGCAGCATGCCCTGTTGAAATTGATGGAGGGTTATCCGGTGCGCCTGAGCAATGGTCAGGTCATGGATACCGGCGGCATTCTCTTCATTTGCGGTGGAGCCTTTGTGGGCCTGGAAGAGATCATGGCCAGGAGCCACAGTTTTGGTTACATCGCCACGGATCAGGGGGACGATGCCCGCATCCTGGAGCGGATCAATAGCCGGGTGAAGCCCACGGACCTGTTCCAGTTTGGCCTGATTCCCGAATTCACCGGCCGTCTGCCCGTGGTGGCTCGGTTGCAGGAACTGAGCCGGGACATGCTGGTGCGCATCATGGTGGAGCCCCGCCAGGCCTTGTATCGGCAGTTTCGGGCCATCCTGGCCCAGGAAGGGGTGGAGTTGCAGGTGGCGCCCCAGGTCTTTCAGCAGATCGCCGACATCGCCCGGGAATACAAGACAGGAGCCCGCAGCCTGCGAGGTATTTTCGAAGAATTGCTGACCCCAGTGCTCTATGCGGTGCCGGATCAACCTCAGGTGAAGCAGGTGGTGATCCGCTCCCTGTTCGAGCCGCCCCGGTTTATCGAGGCGTCGGCTGCCAGCTGAGCAGCCCGGGTAGGGCCGCCAGGGTGTTGGCCCGCAGTTGTTCTGCCAGTTCCGTTGCACTTATTCCCCGCAGTGCTGCCAGTTCCCGGCCGATGGCAGGGAGTTCCGCCGGGCTATTGCGCTGGCCCCGTAACCACAGGGGGGCGATGTCCGGGGCATCGGTTTCCAGAACCAGGGCTTCCAGGGGCAATTCGGCGGCCAGGCGGCGGATGCGGGTGCTGCCGGGGTAGGTGAGGGTGCCGCCAAAACCCAGCTTGAAACCCAGCTTGAGGAAGGCTTCAGCCTGCTGAGTGCTGCCGTTGAAGGCGTGGGCAATGCCGCCGGGGACGGCGATGCGGCGCAGCTGCTTGAGTACGGCATCCACGGCTTGGCGTACATGCAGCACCACCGGGAGCTGGTGCTTGCGGGCCAGCTTCAACTGGGCTGCGAAAAAGTGTTCCTGGCGCTGGAAGTCCACATCCTGCACATAACCATCCAGGCCGATTTCTCCTACAGCCACCGGCCTGTGTTTACCCAGTCTGGCGTCTAGTGCTTCCAGGTCCTGTTCTTGCGCCTCCATGACGAAAAGCGGGTGGATGCCGTAGGCCGGCGCGCAGCCGGGAAAGCGGGCGCAGCACGCATCCACGGCAGTGCAATTGTCGAGTCCGATGGCAGGAACCAGGGCGTGGCTGAGGCCCCGCTCCTGAGCCAGGCGCCAGATGTCAGCCCGGTCGGCATCAAATTCGGAGGCATCCAGATGACAGTGGCTATCGATCCAGGCCATGACCGGGGTCTGCCTAGAGGAAGGGGAACAGGGGAGAGGGGCGTTGGCCCTGCATCAGGCTGGCCAGGGAGGCCGCGGAGCCGCAGGCCATGGTCCAGCCCAGGGTGCCGTGACCGGTGTTGAGCCACAGGCCGGGCAGTCGGCTGGGGCCGATCAGGGGAAGATTGGAGGGGGTGGCAGGGCGCAGGCCGCACCAGAACTGGGGCTCACCCTGGAATTCCAGCTTGGGGAAGAGGGTGTGGGTGTGCTCGATCAGGGCTTTGCAGCGCACCTCGTTCAGGTCCAGATTGAAACCATTGAATTCGGCGGTGCCGGCGACCCGCAGGCGATGGCCCAGGCGGGAAAAGACGATCTTGTGGCCATCGTCCGTCAGGCTCACGGTGGGGGCGCAGGTGTCGGGCACCAGATTCAGGGTGGCGGAATAGCCCTTGGCCGGATAAACCGGGATATGCAGGCCATGGGGGCGCAGGAAGGGTGCCGAATAACTGCCCAGGGCCACCACACAGGCGTCAGCCTCCAGCACGTCCTGGCCCTGGTCCGTTTCGATGAACACGCCGGTGACCTTGCCGTCCTGAATGCGCAGGTCGGTGATGGGGGTGGCGTAGTGGAACTTGACGCCCGCCGCCTCGGCCCGGGCGGCCAGGGCCTGGGTGAAGCGGTGGGCATCGCCGGACTCGTCCGAGGCTGTGTAGTCTCCGCCCACCAGCATGGGGCGGGCATCGGCCAGGCTGGGCTCCAGTTCGACACAGGCATCAGCATCCACGGGTTTGCGATCCAGGCCGAACTCCTGCATCAGCTTGGCGGCTTCCACGGCCTCCTGGTATTCCTTGGGATTCGTGTAAATGTGCAGGATGCCTTTTTCCAGGCAGTCGTAGGCCGCCCCGAAGTCCGGACCTAGGGTCTGGCGCAGGGCCTGCAGCTGTTGTCGGCTGTAGAGGGCCAGATTGACGATGGCGTGGATGTTTTCCCGGGTACGGCCCGGGGTGCATTCCCGCAGGAAACGCAGGCCCCAGCGGAACAGCTCCAGATCCATCCGGGGGCGAACCAGCAGCGGTGCATCTTCCTTGCCGGCCCATTTGAGCAGCTGCAGGATGGCGTGAGGATTGGCCCAGGGTTCCGCGTGGGAGACGGAAATCTGCCCCCCGTTGGCAAAGCTGGTTTCCAGACCGGCACCGGTTTGACGTTCGACCACAGTGACTTGAAAACCGGCCTGGTGCAGATACCAGGCGGTGGCCGTGCCCACAACCCCTGCGCCCAGAACCAGGACTCTCATGCTTCGGCTTCCGAACGCAGGCGGCTGATGCGCACCACCTGGGGAATCAGGCGCAGGTTGCGCATGACCTGGGCCAGATGGGCGCGGCCGCCTACCTGGATGGTGAAATGGAGTAAGGTGAAGAGCTTTTCCGGATCCCCTTCCATGGCCACGTGTTCGATGTTGGAACCCGAATCGGAAATGGCCATGGCCACCTGGGCCAGGACGCCCCGGGCGTTCTTCACTTCCACGTCGATGCGGACCTCGAACAGGCTGCCGGGGGAGGGCTCCCATTCCACATCGATCCATTTGTGAGGCTCGTGGGAGCGGGATTTACGGATGGCCGGGCAATCGTGGGTATGCACCACCAGGCCCTGGCCCTTCTTGATGGAGCCGATGATGGGGTCGCCAGGGATGGGTTGGCAGCACTTGGCCAACTGGATGGCCAGCCCTTCGGTGCCCCGGATCACCAGGGAGCCCGGGGTGGTGTGGACGGGAATGGCATCCTCGGCCAGCAGGCGGCGGGCGGCCACGGCAGCCAGGCGCTTGCCCAGGCCGATGTCGGTGAACACTTCTTTGATGGAGCGGTTGCCGGAGGCCTTGACCAGTCGCTCCCAGGCGGCAGAAGGAATTTCCGGAGGTTCCACCCCCAGGGTCTTCAGTTCCTGGTTGAGCAGGCGCTCGCCCAGGCTGGCGGACTCCTCGTTCTGCACCGTGCGCAGGAAATGGCGAATCTTGCTGCGAGCCCGGCCGGTCTTCACGTAGCTGAGCCAGGCCGGATTGGGATTGGCGTGGGCGGCGGTGATGATTTCCACCACATCCCCGTTGCGCAACTCCGTGCGCAGGGGAATCAACTCGTGATTGATGCGGGCTGCTATACAGCAGTTACCCACGTCCGTGTGGATGGCGTAGGCCATGTCCACCGGTGTGGCCCCTTGGGGCAGGGCCATGATCTTGCCCTTGGGGGTGAATACGTAAACCTCGTCCGGGAACAGGTCGATCTTGACGTTCTCGAAGAATTCCGAGGAATCCCCGCTTTGCATTTCCAGCAGGGATTGCAGCCATTTGTGGGTGCGAATCTGCAGATCGGCGCCGCTATGCTCTGCATCCTTGTAGAGCCAGTGGGAGGCCACGCCTTCCTGGGCCACGTGGTGCATTTCCTCGGTGCGGATCTGGACTTCCACCGGGGTGCCGAAGGGGCCGATCAGGGTCGTGTGCAGGGACTGATAGCCATTGGCCTTGGGAATGGCAATGTAGTCCTTGAACTTGCCCGGCACCGGTTTATAGAGCGCGTGCAGGGCGCCCAGGGCCAGGTAGCAGGTGGGAATGTCCCGCACCACCACTCGGAAGCCGTAGATATCCAGGACCTGGGAGAAGGACAGGTGCTTGTCCACCATCTTGGTGTAGATGGAAAACAGGCTTTTCTCACGGCCAAAGACCTGAGCCTGGATGCCCACTTCGCCCATCTTGCTGCGGATGGAATCCAGGATGCGGGAGAGCAGCTCCTTGCGGTTGCCCCGGGCCGTCTGCAGGGCTTTACCCAGCACATGGGAGCGCATGGGGTGGATGAGCCGGAAGGAGGTGTCCTGCAACTCCCGGAACATGGTGTTGAGCCCCAGGCGATTGGCGATGGGGGCATAGATTTCCAGGGTTTCACGGGCGATGCGGCGGCGCTTGTCCGGGCGCACGGCGGACATGGTCTGCAGATTGTGATGCCGGTCCGCCAGCTTGATCAGCACCACCCGCAGGTCCCGGGCCATGGCCAGGAGCATCTTGCGGAAGTTTTCCGCCTGGGCTTCCTGATGGGAGGCGAATTCGATCTTGTCCAGCTTGGACAGGCCGTCCACCAGGTCCGCTACACCATTGCCGAAACGTTCAGCCAGTTCGGCCTTGGTAACGCCAGTGTCCTCCAGCACGTCGTGCATGAGGGCGGCACAGACTGCGTCCCCGTCCATGCGCCACTCCACCACGGCCCCGGCCACAGCAAGGGGGTGAGTGATGTAGGGCTCGCCGGAGAGGCGGGTCTGGTGTTCGTGGGCCTTGTCGGAAAAGCTGACGGCTGCCTTGACCCGGCGAATGTCTTCCGGAGGCAGGTAATCCAGACTGTCGATGAAAACCCGGTAGGCCGGGTCATCGGGATGCAGGGCGTAGAAACCGCCCGGGCTGGGCTCAGGGATGGGTGCGTTGGCACTCATCCCCGGAGGGGAATGGGGGGGCGAGGACTCGACACCGGGACTGGCCATGGGTCACTGCTCGCCTCTTGAGGTCAGGCCTGACCGCGGTTGAGCACTTCCTTGCCCACCTTGGAGGCGGCAATTTCGCGCAGGGCCATAACGGTGGGTTTGTCTTTCTCGTCTTCAACCAGGGGGGTGGAGCCGGAAGCCAGCTGGCGGGCGCGATGGGCGGCAGCCAGGGTCATCTCGAAGCGGTTGGGGATGTTCTTCAGGCAGTCTTCAACAGTAATACGGGCCATGGTGTTGCTTTCACACAGTTTTCAAGTCAATCGGGCAAACAGCTCGGGGTGGCGCAGGCGCTGGCTTTGCAGCTGCAGGCGGGAGGCCTGGGCGACTGCGGCGAAGTCCGCCAGGGCGGTCTGCAAGTCGTCGTTAATAATAACATAGCCGAATTCACCCACATGGCTCATCTCCTCCTGGGCGGCGGCCAGTCGGCGGGCGATGACTTCGGCGCTGTCCGTTCCACGGCCGGTCAGGCGCCGTTCCAGTTCCTCCAGGGAGGGGGGCAGGATGAACACGCCGATGGCGTCGGGAAAAATGCGGCGAACCTGCTGAGCCCCCTGCCAGTCGATTTCCAGTAAGACATCCCGTCCGGCGGCCCGTTCGGCTTCGATCCAGCGCTTGGAGGTGCCGTAGTAGTTGCCATGCACTTCCGCCCATTCGAGAAAATCGTCGGCCTCGATCATGGCGCGGAATTTTTCCGGGGTGGTGAAGTGGTATTCCCGTCCATCCGTTTCGCCGGTGCGAGGTGCCCGGGTGGTGTAGGAAATGGACAGGCGAATACTCTTTTCCT
>QKDJ01000213.1 GCA_003252145.1 Azovibrio restrictus | reverse complement strand
CCGACCCCTAGGAGTACCCATGAGCGATTATCTCTTCACTTCGGAATCCGTCTCCGAAGGCCATCCCGACAAGGTCGCTGACCAGATTTCCGATGCCATCCTGGATGCCATCCTGAGCCAGGACCCTACTGCCCGCGTGGCTGCGGAAACCCTTTGCAATACCGGTCTGGTCGTTCTCGCCGGTGAAATCACCACCCATGCCAACGTGGATTACATCCAGGTGGCCCGGGACACCATCCGCCGCATTGGCTACGACAACACGGAATACGGTATCGACTACAAGGGTTGTGCCGTGCTGGTGGCTTACGACAAGCAGAGCCCCGACATCGCCCAGGGCGTGGACCACGCCCACGACGACTACCTGAACCAGGGTGCCGGTGACCAGGGCCTGATGTTCGGCTATGCCTGTCAGGAAACCCCCACCCTGATGCCCCTGCCCATCTACCTGTCCCACCGTCTGGTAGAACGTCAGAGCCATCTGCGCAAGGACGGCCGCCTGCCCTGGCTGCGTCCCGACGCCAAGTCCCAGGTGACCATCCGCTACGTGGATGGCAAACCCGATGCCATCGATACCGTGGTCCTGTCCACCCAGCACGCTCCGGATGTTTCCCTGGAAGCCATCCGTGAAGCCGTGATCGAGGACGTGATCAAGCCCGTGCTGCCCAAGGAACTGATCAAGGGCAACATCAACTTCCTGGTCAATCCTACCGGTCGTTTCGTGGTGGGTGGCCCTCAAGGTGACTGTGGTCTGACCGGCCGCAAGATCATTGTGGATACCTATGGTGGCGCGGCCCCCCACGGTGGTGGCGCCTTCTCCGGCAAGGACCCCTCCAAGGTGGACCGCTCCGCCGCCTACGCTGGCCGTTACGTAGCCAAGAACATCGTGGCCGCCGGTCTGGCTGAACGCTGTCTGGTCCAGGTGTCCTACGCCATCGGTGTGGCTGAACCCACCTCCATCATGGTGGAGACCTTCGGTACCGGCAAACTGCCCAACGAGAAGCTGACCGAACTGGTACGGGAACACTTCGACCTGCGTCCCAAGGGCATCGTGCAGATGCTCAACCTGCTGCGCCCCATCTACCAAAAGACCGCAGCCTATGGTCACTTTGGCCGGGACGAGCCGGAATTCACCTGGGAAGCCATCGACAAGGCTGAAGTGCTGAAAAACGCCATCTGATCCCGATCCCGGGAAAAGCAAAAAAGGGGAGCTTTCTCCCCTTTTTTTCGTTTACGACCCCGGGCTCCATCCATCAAAGATTACGCAGCACGGCCCCCTCCAGCCAGCATTCCAGGGGCTCCACGGGGGCTACAGCCCGGCCTTGGACATAATTCACGCCTAGGTCCCGCAAGTGTTGCAGGCTGGCCAGATCATTCACCCCCGTCGCAATGGAAATGATGTCGTGGTCCTCGGCAATTTCCTGGATGGCCCGCAGCAGGGCCAGGGCACTCCGGTTTTCCGTCACATCCTGAATCAGGCTGGGCGTAATCCGGATGAAATCCGGCATGACGGCCCGCAAATGCTTGAAGGAACTCATCCAGCCGCCGAATTCGTCCAGGCCCATGCGGCAACCCCACTGACGTACAAGCTTGCGAAACTGCTCCACTTCCACCGGATACTGGATGGCGGTTTCCTCGCTGATCAACAAGCATAGGCTACCCGAAGCACAAGCCAGCCCCTCGGCAAGCTGCCCCAACTCCCGCATGAATTCCGGATGCCGCAGTCCGGAACTGGAGACCCGCAACAGGCAGCGCAACTGCTCATGGCGGCCTACCGAGCCAACCCGACACAGGGCGGTAACAGCCTGTTTGAGTTGCCGTAAATCAAGCCGATAGGCCAACTCATAGCGCTCCGCGGATTCCATCACCAAGGCGATGGGCAGGGGTTTTTCCTGGCGATCATCAATGTTGCCGAGCAATTCGAAGCACTGCAGATGTTCTCCGCCCACGCCCGTTGGCCGGATGGCCTGGGCCTGGAAGCTGAACAGGTCTGACTCCAAAGCCAGTTCCATGCGCTCCCGCCAAGGCTCCCGGCCCGGGTGACGTTGGTCCGGCAGAGGCTGGCGAGTAACCTCCACCCGATTGCGTCCCCCGGCTTTCGCCTGATAACAGGCCCCATCCCCGGCAGAAAGCACCTCGCTGACCGACACGCTTTCCCGAGTGACTGGCACCAACCCGATGCTGGCCCCCACGGTAAATACCCGATCCTGCCAAACGAAATGGAACCCGGCCACCTGATTGCAGAGGGACTCGGCCAGCCGTTGGGCGGGCTCCAGGGCACAGCCCGGAAGCAACACACCGAATTCATCACCCCCCAGCCGGGCCAGGGTATCTCCCTCCCGCAAACGGCTCTGTAACTGGCGGGAAAGCTGGCGCAGCAGCTCATCCCCAGCCATATGACCACAGGTATCGTTCACTTTCTTGAAGCGGTCCAGGTCGATGAACAGGACGGCGCTTTCACTACCGCCCTCCCGCGCCACCTTTAGCGCAGCCTCCAGGCGGGTTTCAAATTCGCGCCGGTTCACCAGGCTGGTCAAGGGGTCATGGCGAGCCTGATAGGCCAGCTGGGCTGTAGCTTCATCAATACGCTCCTGCAGATTGCGATGGACTTCATCAATGTGCTCGCCCATCAGGTTAAAGCCCCGCTCCAGATCGCCGATTTCGTCCCGGGACATTTCAGGAACCCGAGTATCAAAATGCCCCGCCGCCATGGCCTTCACCGCATCCACCAGGCATGCGACAGGCTCCAGCAGACGGCGCGCCAGCAGGGCCACGAAATAGGTGGCCAGTCCCAGAGCCAGGATCAGGATGCCCAGGCCCTGCATCAGCAGACTCCGCTGACGGGCAGCCACCCCTGACTTATCCAGTTCCACGAACACCTGCCCCACCACCTCGGGACTACCGTTTTTCCTGTCACCACTTGCTTCGTCGAAGAAGAAATCCGTCCCCACCTGGCTCCGGTAGATGGGAGCAGAAAAAGCGATCCAGTCCGGCCCGGAGGCCACCTGACCAACATCCTTGGGTGGCGTCTTCATATATTCCGCCCCCAGATTCACCCGGCCACTTACAGCCACCACGCGCCCTTCCAGATTGACCACAGCGGCAGCCCGTACATCCGGTTGCTGCACCGTACCCTGGACCAGTCCCTGGAGGCTCAGCCAATTACCGGAGACCACCCCGTATTCGGAAGTAGGCGCCATGTAACGGACGATATCTTCACCGCGACGCCAAAGCTCTTCTTCAAGGGCCCGCATACCGGCAAAGGAAAAATAGACGCCCAGGACCAGGGCCAGCAGGCAAGCGGGCAACAGGGTCATGAATAACAGGCGCCGATAGAGACTGGTCATGGTTTCTCCTTTCCAGCCTGGCCCAGGCTGCGGAGGATTTCATCTTCACCGGGCAGATCAAGTTTGAGGGACCGGGCCACCTGGGAATTGATTTCCACAGAAAAGCGGGAGGGTCCTCGAGGTGAGGGCAAAGGAAGGGGGTCATTGGGCTGTTGAATCAGCCATTGCCCCAGTTCCCGAGCCAATTGGGCGGGGGTGGTATGCAAGGCGGCCAAGGCCCCCGCCTGAACGAAAGCGGGAGAAAACACCACGACCGGGCGCTGATAGCGGTAGGTCGTGAGCAGGAAAGGACGAATATTGTCTCGAGTGAACAGGGTGCTATCCGGCAAGGCCAGGAATACCCCATCCTGTTCCAGCAGACGCTCCAGGGGCTGGACCAAGTTTTCTCCCGGACCCAGCACCACCCCGTCCACACGCATGCCGACGCCTCCGGCAACCTGACGCAGGCTCGACAGCCGGGTCGCCATTTGGGGACTCACCAGGGTAACCACTCGCCGGGTTTCCGGCAGTAGTTTCTGGATGAAGGCCAGTTGCCGACTCAAGGGCTGATCCAGATAAAGGGCGGACAAAGCCGCCTTACGCCCAGGATTTTCGGCTTTCAGATTTTCAAAGGTGGATCGAGTCAGCAAGGTCATCATGACCGGTGGCCCATCAGGGCGCAGCAGAGTCGCCCTGCTGGCCTTGGTTCCCACAGACACCACCAGATCCACATGGGCTGGCGGCGACTGGGCATACTGCTCGCCACTCCCCTCCCAGACCAACTTCCATTCACTGCCAGCCACCTCGGCCTTGAAAGTCGAGACAAAGTCCCGATAGACCGGATCACCGCCACTGAGCACGACCGCAAACTGGCCTGCCTGGGCAGGCAGCCAGAAGCAGAACAGCAGCAGTGTGACGAGAAGGCGAATCATGGGGTGACTATAGCTTTACGCTTTGGTATCTCACAAGAAGTTACCCATTTGGTATTGCAGTAAAACGTTGTCGGGCATTTTCGGTGATGGCCAGCACGCAGGGGTGGGACAAACGGCGTTCCATGGAGATGGCGTGGTAGCCGGTCCGCATGTCCGTGGTCCGTCCCAGGAGCACCATGCCGGGTTGTATCAGATATTCATCCTCGATCACCGTGGGTACGGCAAAGGCACCGACGCCCGCCTGGCCGAAAGCCGTCATCAGGGCGCTATCGTCAAATTCCCCCACCACCTTGGGACGCAGGCGACAACGTTCCAGCCAGCTGGCCAGTTGCTGCCGCAGGGCTGCATCTTCCCCGGGCATGAGCAGGGGCAGTTCTGCCAGTACAGCCGGGAAATCCGCCTTTTTCCCGGACAACAGCTCCCGATGGACCATGAAACTCAAACCGGACTCCCCCAGCAGATGACTGTAGACCCGCCGGGTCAGGCCACCAGGTGCCGGCATGTCGGCCATTACCAGATCCAGCCGATGCTCCACCAGTTCCGCCAGCAATTTTTCCATGGGCCACTCCCGGCAGATGATACGTACCGGCTCCTCCACTGTTACCGCCGGTTGCAGAAGGCGGTAAACCAGGGATTTGGGCAGGGCATCGGAAATACCGACCCGGAACTCGGTGGGCCGACCTCCCGGATAGTGGTGCACCATGTGCTCCAGTTCCGCGCTCAGGGAAAACATGGCTTCCGCATATTCGAGCACCAGCCGGCCCGTGTCGGTCAGCTCCAGAGAGCGGCCATGACGATTGAACAGAGGCGTGCCCAGACTATCCTCCAGAAGGCGGATCTGGCCGCTGATGGTTTGAGGCGTCACATGCAGCAACTCACCCGCCTTCACCACCCCGCCTTCCTTAGCCGTCTTCCAGAAATAAAACAGATGCTTGTGATTGAGAGCCATGATATTTCGTAAAAACTGAAATGAAGCGACAGTTAATACGAATTTACCTGAATATTGCTCCGCCGTAGAGTGGAACCACCGAGCAACAACATGGAGACACATCATGCGTATCGAAATTCAGGCCAAGGGAATGCCCGCCCTCAAGGAACTTCGGGAACACGTCCGGCACCGCATGCAGTTTGCCCTGGGGCGCTTTGCCCACGGAGTGGGTACCGTCCGGGTGCATCTGGCTGACGTGAATGGCCCCCGGGGTGGCAGCGACAAGCTCTGCCGCATCGTGGTGCAAATGAAGAAGCACTCCCAGGTGGTCATCCAGGAACTGGGACAGGACATGCTGCAGGTGATCGACAAGGTGGCTGACCGGGTGCATCAGAATGTATCCCGCCAGCTGGGCCGCGTGCACCGGGTGCAACGACTCGCCATGATCATGCCTCCGGACGCTGCCTGATCCCCTGCCATCCCACCTACCCAGAAAAAAGGTAAGGCCATGCAAAATCCCCCTCCATGGCATCTGGAGTCTGCCCAAGCCACGTTGAATCAGCTGGGTAGCCAGCCTTCCGGGCTGAGCGGCCAGGAGGCTGGTGAACGGCTGAAACGCTTTGGTCCGAACCGGCTGACGCCCCCCAAACAAAGGACGGCCCTGCAACGTTTCCTGCAGCAG
>QKDJ01000045.1 GCA_003252145.1 Azovibrio restrictus | reverse complement strand
GCATCAAAGCAGAAGCCATTGCCACTCGCACTCGGATGTCTCGACCAAAAAAAACAATTGCCATGCCACTGAAAACTAGCGACAAAATAATCAATATCCAGTGCGAATTAACAAAAATCCCCGTATGCAAAACCCATGTGGACAACAAAGGTAGATCGACATTCCTACCTGACAAAATTCCTGCAAATCTGGGAACCACAAAAGAGAAGATGAAAATGATTGCCCCAATGCCAGTGAGGATTAGTATGGAGGGATATATCAGCGCCTCTCTAGCTTCCCCTCTCATGCGCTCATCAAATTCCAGTTGCTCAGCCGAACGAGTTAACGCACCCGCCAAATCCCCCGTCGCTTCACCTGCTTTGGCTAGGGCATGCACATACTCAGGAAGCTTGAGTTCTGTTTTTTTCAACGCTGACGCAAATCCCTCCCCCCCGTGAACGCTTGCACTCAATTGTCCAAGCATTGCGTTTAAGCGAGGATGGAGCGTAGCTTCCTGCAAGGTTGAGAAGGCTTCCGAAAGACCTACACCAGAAGCCAGCAATGTGGCCATTTCCCGGATTAGCGCTATAACCTCAATATGCTTTATGGATGCTTTTTGAGAGCCTACCGAAACAGGGCCTGCTTGCTTAACCTTAAGCTCAACAGGAATAATCCCTTTAACATAAAGCTGGCTTACTGCATCAGACTCTGATTCAGCATCCAAAACCCCTGTTTGGGAAAAGCCGGATCCATCAACGGCCTTGTAAGAAAACCGCATATAAGCTTTACCCTAAGTCATCAGAAATTTGAATGCACACAAAAATGCCGCATTCCAAGACAGAAAAAAGAAGAATACTCTTCAGTATCAACAACATAAACAATTAAAAGGATTCCTTAGCTTGCTCAGTATACGGCAAAACACCGGCCACTCCCTGCCCGACTGGCGCAATCTGGGCGTCCTGTTGCGCGTGCTGCTGGGCGCCAATCTCCTGGCCCTGGGCGCCGCCCTGATCCAGGCCCCAAGACTGAGCCTCTGGTTAGAGGCTTTTGTGGAAAATGCCGCCTGGCTGGAACCTTTGCTATTCCTCAACCTGGGAATCCTGGCCGCCTCTCGCGATCTGCTACAGCGCTGCGCCCCAAGGTTCGCCCAGACCCTGGCCATCGCCCTGGCAGGAGGCACGGCGGCCCTGCTCTGGGATGCCCTGCGCTTCCTGGGACTGGACGGGGGCACCAGCCCCCATCGCGCCGCCCTGCTGGCAGCCATTGGAGCAGGACTGTTGCTGCTTTACTTCGAACTGCGGGCCCAGGCCCTGGCACCCCGGGTGGAAGAGGCCCGGCTGCAGGCCCTCAATGCCCGCATCCGCCCCCACTTCCTGTTCAATGCCCTGAACACCGTCACCGCCCTGATCCGGCACCAGCCCCGGCAGGCAGAAACCGCCCTGGAAGAACTGGCCGAACTGTTCCGGGCCCTGCTTCAGGACCCCCGCGAGCTGGTCCCCTTATCCCGTGAAATCGCCCTGGGCCGCCAGTATCTTGACCTGGAAAAGCTGCGTCTGGGTGAGCGGCTGCAGGTAAGTTGGAATGTGGAACAGGTCCCCATGGACCCTCTGGTGCCTCCCCTGATGCTCCAGCCCCTGCTGGAAAACGCCGTGCATCACGGCATCGAACCCTGTACAGGTCCAGGAGAAATCCGCATTCAAGTGAGCATGGCGGACGGCACCCTGAATCTGCGCATCAGCAATCCCTTGCCGCCTACAACCAGTGCTCGCGAGGAGCGCGGCAATCACATGGCGCTGGGCAATATCCGCCAGCGCCTGGCCCTGTATTACGATATGGAGGCCCGACTGGAGCACGGTATCCGGGACGGCCTCTATCTGGTTTCCATCGAACTGCCATGTCGACACCCGCAACCCCTGAAGCCCTGAGCCTGCTGATCGTAGACGACGAGCCCCTGGCCCGTTCCCGTCTGCGTACCCTGCTGGAAGATATTGCGCCCGACTGTCCCACCCGGGTGCAGGGCGAAGCCGACAATGGCCACAAGGCCCTGGCTTGGCTGCAAACCGCTGACGAATGGCCGCAAGTGGTACTGGCCGACATTCACATGCCCGGCATGGATGGCCTGGAACTGGCCGCCCACCTGGGCCGCTGCCCCTGCCCCCCCGCAGTGATTTTCACCACCGCCTACGACAACCATGCGGTACAGGCTTTTGAGCTGAATGCGGTGGATTACCTGCTCAAGCCTGTACGCGCCCAGCGCCTGCAAGCTGCCCTGGAAAAGACCAAGCTACGTCTGCCTGCACCTGATGTGGAACAGCTCGCCCAACTGGGTCGGCAGGTCCGTGGCAATGGCCGGACCCATCTGCCCTGTCATGAGCGAGGACGACTCCTGCTGGTCCCGGTGGAAGAGGTGATCTACTTCAAGGCTGACCTGAAATACGTGACCGCCCGCACTCTGGCTCGGGAATATGTGCTGGATGAAACCCTCACCCATCTGGAAGAAGAATACCCGGAGCAATTCCTGCGTTTGCATCGCAGCGTACTGGTCACCCGCTCCGCCCTGGCTGGATTTGAACGAGCCCAGGACGAGGAAGATGCCTACGGCTGGGCCCTGCTCAAGGAACTCCCGGAAAAATTGCCCGTGAGTCGCCGCCAATGGGCTATCGCCCGGGAACTGGCTTGCGGCTGAGTTCCGCAGCCCCCTGCCGCAGTGCGCTCTCCAGATAGCTTTGGTAGAAGTCCGGCAGCCGGGCACCCACAATGGATTCCGCCACCTGGCGGCCATCGGGCCCGTAAAAACTCACCACGGGCACCAGACGTATGCCCTCCCGGGCCGCAAAGTCCGCATGGGTAGTGGGCTGTCCCTGGAAATCCCGCAGGGGCGTGTTGCGATCCTGATCAATCTGCCGCACCTGGACCTGGGCATATTCGGGCATCCGGTTCAAGGGCACCAGATAATCCCGCCGTACTCCTTTGCAATAGATGCAATCCTCCCGGCTGAACATGAGCACCAAGGGAAAACCACTCCGGGCCGCAGCCCGGGCTTCGGCCTGCAGGTCTAAAGCCGGTGTCAGTACTGCATCCGGTGGCGCAGCAACGGCCCACAGGGGCCATGCTAGAATCCAGACCCCTGGCAGACGGGCCGCCAGACCTAGTATCCGGCCCACCAGCCCCCGTCTTTTTTTCTGGATTTCTTGCAAATGACCACTCCTTCCCGCATCGTCATCGCCTCCCGGGAATCCCGCCTTGCCATGTGGCAGGCCGAGCACGTCCAGGCGCGTCTGGGCACTCTACATCCGGGTGCCGAGGTTGTCATTCTGGGCATGACCACCCAGGGTGACCAGATTCTCGACCGGCCCCTGGCCGAAATCGGCGGCAAGGGCCTGTTCATCAAGGAACTGGAAGTGGCCATGCAGGAAGGCCGGGCCGACCTGGCCGTGCATTCCATGAAGGATGTCCCCATGGAAATGCCGGAAGGCTTTCTGCTGCCAGTGATCTCCGCCCGGGAAAACCCCCGGGATGCCTTCGTCTCCAACAAGTACGTCGGCCTGGACGAACTGCCGGAAGGCGCCATCGTCGGCACCTCCAGCCTGCGCCGGGAAGCCTTGCTGCGCAGCCGCTACCCGCACCTGGAAATCAAGAGCCTGCGGGGCAATCTGGATACCCGCCTGCGCAAGCTGGACGAAGGCCAATACGACGCCATTATCCTGGCGGCCGCCGGCCTCATCCGCCTGGGCCTCAAGGACCGGATCAAGACCATCCTGACCCCGGAACAATCCCTGCCCGCCCCGGGCCAGGGTGCTCTGGGCATCGAAGTACTCAATGGCCGTGCCGATGCCGCCGCCTGGGTAGCTCCCCTCAACGATCCGGAAACCGCCCACTGCGTCAAGGCCGAGCGGGCCTTCTCCCGGGCCCTGGGCGGCTCCTGCCAAGTGCCTCTGGGCGGCTACGCCATTCTGGAAAACGGCCAGCTCTGGCTGCGGGGTTTTGTCTCCACGCCAGACGGCCAACAGATGGTGCAAGGAGAAATCCGGGGCAACCCGGACCAGGACGAGGCCTTGGGTCGGCAACTGGCTGACACCCTGCGTCAGCAGGGGGCCGATGCCATCCTGGCCAGACTGGCTGACTGCAAGTAAGCCCATGGGGGGCCCACTACCCCTGGCGGGCAAGACCATCGTTGTCACCCGCCCTCGGGAGCAGGCGGCTGAATTGATGGACGCCCTGCAATCCCTGGGCGCCACCCCCCTCTGTTTTCCCCTGCTGGAAATCGGCCCCGCCGCCGATCCCGTACCGCTGGCCCAGGCAGCCCAGGTTCTCTCCAGTTACCAATTCGCCATCTTCGTCAGCCCCAATGCGGTGCGCTATGCCCTGCCCCAATTGCTCAAGCAATCCCCCTGGCCCGAGGGATTGCAGGCGGTGGCCGTCGGACCCAGTACTGTCCGTGCCCTGGCCGAAGGGGGTATCAGCCCCTGCCTCTATCCCCAGGAACGTTTTGATTCCGAAGCCCTGCTGGAACTCCCGGAACTGGCTGCCGGGAAGATCCGGGGCTCCCGTTTTGCCCTGTTCCGAGGCAACGGCGGCAGGGAACTGCTGGGGGACACCCTTGAGGCCCGAGGTGCCCGGGTGGATCGAATTCCCTGCTATCACCGGAGTGGGCCCGGCGCCGGTCAGGCGGAATTTTTCCAGCAGCTGGATCAAGGCAGTGTCGATGCCTTGCTACTTACCAGCAGCGAATCCCTGGGCCACCTGCTGGAACTGGCCCCAGAGGCCCCCAGAAGAGAGCGCCTCCTGGCCCTACCCCTGTTCGTCCCCCATGCACGGATTGCCGCCAAGGCCCAGGGATCCGGGTTTCAGGAGGTTCACCTGACGGGTCCGGCTGACGCAGGTTTGTTGGCCGGTCTATGCGCTTATAATCATCCGGACCATGAGTGACCTTCCGCCCACCCCTGTTTCAGATCTCCCCACCCGCCGTGCCCTGTGGCGCAATCCCTGGCTATGGGTTGTCATCGCCCTACTGGCCCTGACAGCCTGGCAATGGCTGGAAACCCGCTCCCGTATCGCTGACACCCAGACCGAACTGGCCCGGCGCCTAGCCGATAGCGAACAACTGGTCAAAGAAAGCCGGACCCTGGTCAGCAAGGCCATGGAGCAGACCACGGAACTGCAGCGCAAATACGGCGCTCTGGAGGCACGCCTGGATGAATTTCAGGGTCAGGCCGATGCCCTGCGCAGTCTCTATCAAGAGGCCGCTGTGAGCCGGGATGACGCCATGCTGGCGGAAGTGGAGCAGAACATCACCCTGGCCGTGCAGCAATTGCAACTCTCCGGCAATGTCCAGGCAGCCATCCTGGCCCTGCAGGCAGCCGACAACCGCCTGAGCCGCCAGGATCGACCCCAGTTCCTGCCCCTGCGCCGCACCCTGGCCCGGGACCTGGAACGGCTGCGCGCCATGCCTTTCGTAGACGCCCCGGGTATGAACCTGCGCCTGGAAAACGTCATCGTGGGCATCGACACCCTGCCCCTGGCCATGGATCTGCGTCCCCTCAACAGCCCCAGTCCCAGCCAGGAAGGGGAAGCTTATCCAGATAGCTGGTGGGCCAGCCTGGTCCATGAAGCATGGCAGGAACTGCGCAGCATGGTGCGTATCCAGCGCTTTGACCGGCAGGACACGGTGCTCCTGACCCCGGAACAAAGTCTGATGCTGCGGGAAAACCTCAAACTCCGTCTGCTCAACGCTCGTCTGGCCCTCCTGTCCCGGGACCAATGGACCTTCCGCAATGAATTGAAGGCTGCCCATGGCTGGATCGAACGCTATTTCAATCTGGAAGAAAAATCCGTCCAGGCGGCCCTGGCAGCGCTCAAGCAACTGTCAGCCACGGAAATCACGGCAGAGCAGCCTTCCCTCAACGACAGTCTGACCGCCCTGGAAAACGTCAAGACTGCCCGGGAAAAGCATTAACCCATGCG
>QKDJ01000307.1 GCA_003252145.1 Azovibrio restrictus | reverse complement strand
GGCCTGTCCCGCGTGGCCCGCATCAGCGCCGCCAGTCTCAATCGGCTGTTGCTGGATATCTGGCGTGGCCCCCTGATGCCGGAAATGCTGGCCTCCCTGCCCATCGCGGGGGAAGACGGCACCTTGAAGAAGCGGCTCAACGGCACGGAAGCAGCTGGGCGTAGCCGACTCAAGACCGGCACCTTGGACGGGGTAAAGACCATGGCGGGCTATGTGCAGGATGGCAGCGGACGCCGTTATGCCGTCACTTTCCTCATCAACCACCCCAAGGCCGGCCAGGGTCAGGAAGCCATGGACGCCCTACTCCTCTGGCTAAGCCAGGGTGGCCAAACGCCCTAAACCGCGATGAATCAGAGGGTATCGCCCATATCCCCGAAATCGTCTAGGGCGCCCTTTTCGTCCGCATAGACTTCCCTGATTTTCAGGATATCGGGTAGCACCTGGATGAAGGACTGCAGCAGCTCCGGGTCGAAATGCTGCCCGGCCTGCTTGGTCATGTAATCCATGGACTCATCCACTGAAAAAGCAGGCTTGTAGGGTCGCTCGGACATCAGGGCATCAAAGACATCCGCAATGGCCACGATGCGCCCCACCAGGGGAATAGCCTCCCGGGCCAGCCCGTAGGGATAACCACTACCGTCCCATTTTTCGTGGTGGGAGAGGGCAATGATGCGGGCCATGTCCAGCAACTCGTTCTCGTGCTGTCCGATGATGGCAGCCCCCATGACCGGGTGTTCCCGCATCACCTTCCATTCCGCCGCATCCAGCTTGCCCGGTTTCAACAAAATGGTATCGGGAATACCAATCTTGCCGATGTCGTGCATGGGTGCGGTGTGCAGGATCATGTCCGCCATTTCGGGCCCCAGACCATAAGCCTGGGCAATAAGGCGGGCATAGTGACTCATGCGGATCACGTGGTTGCCCGTTTCGTTGTCCTTGAACTCGGCGGCCCGACCCAGACGCCGGATGATCTGCCGCCGGGTCACCTGAAGTTCCCGGGTACGCTGCTGCACCATGCGCTCCAACTCCCGGGACTGGTCATAGAGGGCCAGATGGGTCCGCACCCTGGCCTTCACGATAGGCGGACTCAAGGGTTTGGTGATGTAATCCACCGCCCCCAACTGCAGGCCCAGCTCCTCGTCTGCATCTGCCGTCATGGCGGTCACGAAGATCACGGGAATACGCCTACGGTCCGGGTTGGCCTTGAGCCGCCGGCAGACCTCCAGGCCACTCAGGCCCGGCATCAGGATATCCAAGAGGATCAGGTCGGGCGGTTCGGCTGACAGGGCAATCTGCAAGGCCTTTTCCCCATTTGCGGCCACCCGCACCCGGTATTCGTCCTTGAGGATTTCGGACAGCAACTCCAGATTTTCGGGTGCATCATCAACCACCAGAATGGTCTGTTTGGGTAGCAGTGCCGACATGTCATGAATCCCAGCAGAATGATTTGCTGCCTAGCATAAAGCTTTCGCCCCCTCTCGGGGAGCCCAGTTTTCAGGTCACGACTGGCAGCAAATGCTCCAGCCGAATCGCCTCCGGACTCAGATCAGCCCGCAAGGCCACCACTTCCACCCCCGAGGCCATGCCCCGGCGCAAGGCCTCACCATAGGTGGGATCAATGTGATCTGCGGGACGCACTTGGGTCACATCATCCCGTTGCACGCAGAACACCAGCAGGGCCCGGGCACCCTGGACCACCATGGCGGACATTTCCGCCAGATGCTTGGCCCCCCGCTCGGTCACCGCATCGGGGAAAAAGGCGATGCCATTCTGGGCGGCGGCTGTCACGTTTTTCACTTCCACATAGCAAGGGGGCAAGCCCTCTCCTTCCAGCAGCAGATCAATGCGTGAGGATTGGCCATATTTCACCTCGGGACGAATGCGGTCGTAGCCCTCCAGGCCGGGAATCCGGCTGGCTTCAATCGCCTCCCGCACCAGACCATTGCTACGCCCCGTATGCAGGCCAACCAGCACCCCATCCCGGGCGGCCCCATCGGCCAGGCCCGTTTCCACCAATTCCCAGGTCCAGGCCAGCTTGCGCTTGGGATTGTCACTGGCCGATAGCCACACCCGGCTACCCGGAGTTTTGCACCCCAGCATGGACCCGGTATTGGGGCAATGGGCAGTCACCATCTGCCCATCCAACAACTCCACATCGGCCAGGAAACGCTGGTAGCGGCGTAGCAAGCGACCTTCGGTCAGGGACGGCAACAGCATCTCAGTTTCCTGGCAGTTCGGGCACGGGCATGGTTTTGCGGTCCACCAGGGCCATCCAGCCCCGGATCACCCGATACAGCACCCAGAGGCCGGAGACCATAACAACCAGAAAGGCCGCCGGAATCCCGATGATGGTCAAGGCCAGCACCCCGGCCACCAGAACCCACAGGAAGGCAAACCAGAAGGTGCGTAATTGCCAGCGATAGTGGCTGTCCAGCCAGGTACCGCGTACATCGCCCCGTTTGATGTAGTTGAGGATGACCGCAATGATGGAGGGCCAGCCAAACAGGAAGGCTCCCACAATAGTGGCTGAAGACAAGACCCCGCTCAGGGCGGAAAAAGCATGCAGGCCATACATGATATGGGCCCAGGCACGAGCACCCTCCAGGGGGTCATTACTGGAAACGGGGTTGTCCTGCATGGTTGTGGCCTCCAGATGGATTCAGGAAGGCCCATTCTACTCAGGGCACCCACCAGAAGCGCACGAGATGGAAAAAGATGGGGGCCGAAAAGGCAATGGAGTCCACCCGGTCAAGCATGCCACCGTGCCCTTCGATCATGCTGCCCCAGTCCTTCAGCCCCCGGTCCCGCTTGATGGCGGAGAGCACGAAACCGCCAAAGAAGCCGAGGATGTTGATGGTCAGGGCCAACAGCGCCGCCTGCCAGGGGGCAAAGGGGGTGATCCACCACAGAGCCGCCCCCACCGCCGTGGAAGTCAGCACCCCGCCCACCAGTCCTTCCAGGGTCTTGGAAGGAGAAATCTCCGGCGCCAGCTTATGCCGCCCAAGAAGCTTGCCCCACACATACTGGAACACGTCGCTGGACTGGACGGTGAGCACCAGGAACACGATCAACTGCAGGTTGCGCCCCTCAAAACCGGGAATTTCCAAAGTCAGCAGGGCGGGCACATGGGACAGGCAGTAGACGCAGATCATCAGCCCCCACTGAACCTTGGCGGCCCGCTCCAGAAAACGGGTGGTGTCGGCCCCCAAAGTGGCGGAGATTGGCAGCAGCAGGAAGGCATAGACCGGTATCAGGATGCTGAACAGGCCATACCAATCAATGCTGATCAGGAAATACTGGAGTGGCAGGAAGAAGAAAAAGCTCCACACCAGGGCCCGATGATCGCCACGCCGGGTGTAGGTGACCGAGATGAACTCCCGCAAGGCCTGGAAGGAAATGAAGGCAAACAGCAGGATTACCCCGACCCTTCCGGCCCAGAAAGCCAGGCCCAGCAGGGCGACCATGCCCCACCAGGCCTTGATGCGGGCATTGAGATTGGCCACCCCCGGACTGGACTGACCGGGAGACTGGCGCCAGTGCAGCCAGGCGCCGATGACACTAAACAGGCTCAAGAGGCCGGCAACGCCAGCAAAGATCTGGAGCAAGGTAATCTGGGGATCGGTCATAACTCAGTCACTCGGCGGAGCAAGGCTCAGTAGTGCATTGGTGCAGCGTTGCAGGAAATCAGCACGGCTCTCCCCGGGTTGCAGCACCAGGGGCGCTCCAAAGCTCAGAGTGCACAGCAAGGGAATGGGCACCAGACTGCCCTTGGGCATGGCTCGGCCCAGGTTTTCTATCCACACGGGGACAAACTCCACCTGGGATTGGGCCTCGGCCAGGTGATGTATGCCGCTCTTGAAGGGCAGCAGACCATCACCCAGATTACGGGTCCCCTCGGGAAACAGGATCAGGGACTCCCCCGCCGCCAGAGGGGCCGCCATACAGGCAATGGGATCGGCGTGGCGACTCACCTTGCGATTGATCAGCACCCCCCGGAATACCCGCTTGATCAGGTAGCGGCGCAAGGGCCCCTGGAGCCAGTAATCGGCTCCGGCCACTGGCCGGGTACGAGCCCGTAGGGCGGGTGGCAGACTGGCCCAGATGAGCAGGAAATCCCCATGACTACGATGATTGGCAAAATACACCCGGGGCCGCAGGTCCGGACGACAGCCCAGCCACAGGGCCCGGACCCCGGTGAGCAGTTTGGCGAAACCGCACAACAGGGCACCGGCCCAGGCGTCAAGGACACGGGGAGCCATGCTCACTGAGTCCCGATGGCCGCCAGGCCACTGCGCATGCGGTTACGGATATTGAGGAGCATCCCCACGCAGGCGGCCGGCATCAACCAGAAAGCCCAGTCCGGCAAACTGCCCACCAGTCCCAACCAAAGGCCCAAGGCACCGAACAGGAAGGCCCGGTCACTCTTGCCGACAGGACCGTCATACTGGCGTGGCGCCCCCACCATGGGCCCCAGGGCGCCAGTCATCTCGGAAAGCAGAGCCAGAAAGATGACGCTACCGATACTGGCCCAGCCAAAGGGGGCCACCAAAACGAAAGGCAGATACAGGGCGGCGTCGGCCACCACATCGGAGAGCTCGTTCAGGTAGGCCCCCAAAGGACTCTTCTGACCGAACTCCCGGGCCAGCATGCCATCGATGGCATTCAAGGCCATACGCAGGAACATCCACAGGGGCAGTAATAGGAATACAGTCGGCTGGGCCGGTCCAGCCAGAAACAGACCGGCGCCCAGTGCCAAGGAGAGCAACATGGCCAGCAGAGTGACGGCATTGGCCGTGACGCCCCAGGCGGCCAAGCGGGCCACCAGGGGGCGCAGCAAGCCCTGAAAGGCCGGTTTGAGTTGATAGATTGTGAGCATGGACAAGGCGGGGAAATGAAAATATGCCGAAGGATTATATCTGGAGCTCATCCGGCTATCCTCACTGCTTTGGCATTCCCACCCCGGCGGGGCTTCGGTTATGCTGGCCCTACTTCACCCAGGAGATTCCCATGCGCCTGATCACCCTTTTTGCCAGCCTCTTGCTGCTGGCCGCCTGCAGCAAACTGACCTTGAGCAACTATGACCAGCTCAAGCTGGGCATGAGCTTCAAGGAAGTCACCGCCCTCATCGGGGAGCCGGAAAGCTGTAGCGAAACCCTGGGGCTACGGGCCTGTGTCTGGCGCAATGGAGAGGCCCAGGTGGACGTAAGTCTCATGGCTGACCAGGTGGTTTTCCTTAATGCCAGCCATTTGAAATAAGCCAGGTGTCAGCCTAAGCCCAGCTCGTCCCAGAGGGCATCCACCCGGGTTTTCACCTCATCGGACATGGCGATGGGCACCCCCCATTCCCGGCTGGTTTCGCCAGGCCACTTGTTGGTGGCATCCAGGCCCATCTTGGAGCCCAGCCCGGCCACCGGGCTGGCGAAGTCCAGGTAATCGATGGGCGTGTTGTCCACCAGGGTGGTATCCCGGGTGGCGTCCATGCGGGTGGTCAGGGCCCAGATCACTTCCTTCCAGTCGCGGATATTCACGTCCTCGTCCACCACGATAATGAACTTGGTGTACATGAACTGGCGCAGGAAGCTCCAGATACCGAACATCACCCGCTTGGCGTGACCCGGGTACTGCTTTTTGATGCTGACAATGGCCATCCGGTAGGAGCACCCCTCCGGCGGCAGATAGAAATCGGTAATTTCCGGGTACTGCTTCTGCAGCAAGGGCACGAATACTTCGTTCAGGGCGACGCCGAGCATGGCCGGCTCATCCGGCGGCTTGCCCGTGTAGGTGCTGTGATAGATGGGGTCCTTGCGTAGGGTCATGCGCTCCACGGTGAACACCGGGAATTCCGCCTGCTCGTTGTAGTAACCCGTATGGTCCCCGTAAGGGCCCTCCAGGGCCGTCTCGCCCGGATGGATCACTCCTTCCAGCACAATCTCGGCCCGGGCCGGCACCTGC
>QKDJ01000201.1 GCA_003252145.1 Azovibrio restrictus | reverse complement strand
ATGGATTCCTGAGTGGAAACGCCTATTGTCCCTCACAGGCCGGGGCTCCTGGCAAGCCCTATGAGTAGAGCGGCAGGAATTGCGGAAATTGCCTTAGATCAAAAGGGGCCAAAACCACTAAGTGATATAACATAAGTGGTAGTTTTTATTGGGAACATTCATGAAGCGCCTGTTTATTTTGCTCTGCCTGCTATGCAGCACCCTGGCCCAGGCCGAAAGCCGTCTGGAACGGGTGATTCATGACGGAGCATTGAGGGTGTGCATCTGGCCCGACTATTTCGGCATTTCCTGGCGGGACCCCAGAACCCAGAGCCTGTCGGGTGTGGATGTGGATCTGGCCCGGGAACTGGGCAAGTCCCTGGGGGTGGAGGTGCGTTTCATCGACAGTTCTTTCGCGCGGCTCATTGACGATGTGACCCAGGATCGTTGTGATGTGGCCATGTTCGCCATCGGCATCATCCCCGCCCGGGCGGAAAAGCTGGATTTCACCCAGCCCCATCTGGCCAGCGATATTTACGGCATCACCTCCCGCAGCAACCGGACCATCCGCAACTGGGCAGACATTGATCGGCCGGGTGTGATTGTGGCCGTGGCAAAGGGCACCCTTCATGAAACGGTGATGAAGGACAAGCTGCGTCAGGCCACCTTGCTGGTGACCACCACGGCGGCGGGGCGTGAGGCGGAAGTGGAAGCCGGGCGGGCCGATGTGTTCATGACCGACTATCCCTTCAGTCGTCGCATGCTGGCGCAAACGGACTGGGCACGGCTGGTGGCTCCCGAGAGCACCTATCACATCACCCGTTATGCCTGGGCCGTAGCCAAGGGAGATGCACCCTGGCTGGCCCGGCTTAACCAGTTCGTGGCCGAGATCAAGCGGGATGGTCGTCTGAAAACCTTTGCCCGTCGTTATCAGCTGGAGCCTATCGTTGTTGCCGATTGAACGTTCCAACCTATTGAGGCGCTTGCATTTAAGTCCGGGGCGGGCTTTTGCCTTGTTCGTGGGCCTGCTGTTGCTACTGGCTCTGGCCGTGTTCGCCTATACGGCCCAGCGGGTGCGCCAGGAAATCGAGACCGCCCATTTGCGCCAGGCGGCCACCTTGGCCAATTTGTTCGAGGATCGTCTGTCCCAGACCCTGGGGACCGTGCGTCTGGTGTTGCGCTCCTTGCGGGATGATGGGGAGCAGCGGCTTGGCGGCGACAATCTCTCTGCAACTCAGCTGAGCGCGGCCTTGCGCAATGCACCTTTCCTGCGTTCCATTTCCCTCTTGAATGCTACCGGTCGGGTGGAAGTCAGTAGTGAATATCGCAATGTGGGCGTACAGCTGAATCTGGCAGATTTTGATCTGCCCCCCAGCGGGCGGGAATTGCTGCACTTTGGGCGCCCCCAGCAAGGGCGAGATTTCTATGACTCGGAAGGGGGGCGCAATACGAGTTTCCTGCCTGTCATGCTGATGGCGGGGCAGGAGGAGCAGGCCTTCTATCTGGTGGCGGTAATCAATCCTGGCTACTTCCTGGATCATATCGAGACCTTGTTGCCCCAGGAGGAAGGGAGCACGGATGTGCTGTTGGCTGATGGCCGCCTGTTCCTGTCATCCCAACCCACTCTGCTGGCCGGTAGTCTGCATCCCCAGGATTTGGAATTGGTCGATTTTGGCGTGTCGGGCTTTGGTTCTCTCGTGGGGCCTCGCCATGATGGGCGCCAAGCTTACTCGGCTTGGCGCAGTGTTCGGGCCTTTCCCTTGTTGGTATCGGTGCATATGGATCAGGCCAAAGCCCTGGGGGCTTGGGGCGAGGAGGTCCGGCGTTCCGGCACCATTCTGCTGGGCGTATTGCTCCTGATCCTGGGGCCGGCCACCTTGCTGTTTATGGGAGAGCGCCGGGCTCTGGCCCAGAGAGCCCAGGTGGCCAAGGCCTTGGCGGCCAGTGAGGAGCGTTACCGCCTTACCTTGTCGGCTATCCGTGATGGGCTGTGGGATTGGGACGTGGGAACGGATACGGTCCAGTGCGATGCCCATTGGTACGAGCTATTGGGTTATGGGCCCCAGGCCTTCAACATGAGCATGGGAGTCTGGCAGGCTCAGGTTCATCCTGATGATCAGGAGCGCTTTCAAAACATGCTTAGGGAGGGGCTGCTGAATCAGCAGGGCTTCCTGATTCCTCATCGGCTGGCGACCCTGGAGGGCGGCTGGCGCTGGGTGGAAATGCGAGGCAAGAGCGTGGCGCAGGAGGGGGGGGCGCCTCAGCGGGTTGTAGGCACCCTGACCGATATTAGCGACCGGGTAACTGCCGAGCAGGCCGTTGCGTCTGAGGCCAGGCATCGTACGGCTTTGCTGGATCACATTGCAGCCGGGGTTTTCCTCGCCTCGGGTGAGCGACGGATTCTGGAGGTCAGCGCCCGGGGGGCAGAAATGTTTGGCTATCGCCCGGAAGAACTGCAGGGCCAGAGCTTTGCCTGTCTCCATGTGGATCTGGCCAGCTATGAAGCTTTTGCCCCTCTCTATGATCGTTTGCGAGCCCAGGGGCAGGTCCATGAGGAGTGCCTCATGCGCTGTCGCAATGGGGAGTTACGCTGGTTCTCCGTATATGGAACCTGGCTGGACTCAGGACGTGAGCAGGTGATCTGGACCCTGCTGGATGTAACCGCCAGCCATCAAATGAGCGCGGCCCTGCTGGCCTCCAACCAACGATTGGAAGTGCTCATCAACCAGTTTCCTGGAGCTTTGTTGGTGGAGGATCAGCAGCGCCGGATTGTGCTTATTAATCACACCTTCTGCGAAATGTTTGATCTGGAGGAACGCCCGGAAGGGGTGGTGGGTGAGCATTTTGGCAGTTGTGCGGCCCGTATTCGGGAGCGATTCAGCCATCCGGAACATTTTGAGTGGCAGTTGCGTGAGCTGGGGGACAGCGAGCTACCGGTTCAGGGCAGGGAGCTGGCCCTGGTGGATGGCCGCGTCCTGGAACACGACTATATGCCCATACTGGATCATGGTCGTCTGACTGGTCGCCTCTGGGCCTTCTGGGATGTGACGGAACGCAAGCAGCAGGAGCGGGAACTGAAGCGACTGGCCAGTACCGATAGTCTGACCAGTCTCCCCAATCGCCGCATCTTCATGGAGCGTCTGGAGTTGGAAGTGGCTCGCGCTGAACGCTACGCCCAGGGGGAAACGGCTCTGTTGATGCTGGATCTGGACCACTTCAAACTGATCAATGACCGCCACGGGCACGGGGTGGGCGACCAGGTCTTGCAGGGATTTTCCTGCCTGCTTCAAGCCCAGATCCGGCGCACGGATCTGGCGGGGCGGGTCGGGGGCGAGGAATTTGCCGTGCTGCTTCCGGGTGTGGGCATCAAGGGTGGGGTGGAGTTCGCCGAACGTTTGCGCTCTGCGCTTCATGCCCGTCCCATGGAAACCTCCCAGGGCGGATTACAGGTCACCATGAGTGCCGGGGTGACATTGCTGGGCTATGTGGGCGAAAGCGGCAGCATGGCCATGGGGCGGGCTGATGCAGCCTTGTATCGAGCCAAGGAAAATGGGCGGGACCGGGTGGAGGTGGCCTTCCCCGACCTATAGAGTCAGGGCTCCAGGTGTTCTGGTTCGTCCTGGTCTTGCGTCCAGGTTTCCGGGGTGGCCAGTTGGGTCAAATGACGTTGTGCCTTGCTGAGTTGCTCGGCCGCCCGGCGATAGAGGCTGGCCTGTTGCAGGTAGTCTTCCATCTGGCGGATATCCATATGGCCGGCGGCCCCCGCCACCAGCAGAGCCTCCTTCAGGGCTCCGTAGCGGAGTTCAGTCTGTTCCATGGCCAGATCCATGGCTGCCGGGCTGAAGCCGTCCGGGCAGTCGCAACAGCTGTCAGCCAGATGGGTCAAGGACTCCTGAAAACTCCAGTGTTCGGGCAGGACGGGGGATTTTTCACTCAAGGCAATGCCGTGCAGTCCCAGGCTGGATACGGCTTGCTGGTAACGCAGGATACGCAGACTGCGAGCCAGGGCTTCCACCAACACTGGTGGCAGGGTGTGGGCGCTGACCCGGCGGATGTAGTTATTGATGGCCTTGGCCAGGCTATCCAGGCTGTCCTGCTGGCGGGCCAGGGCCGCTTCTCCGTCGTGGGGGGCATGGCCGGTCACCCGCAGGCTTTCGCAAGCCAAGTTCTGGGTATGGGTCAGTTCCAGACGTAGGGCACGGAGCGCCAAGTCAGGCACGCTGACCAAGTTGTGATCCAGGTAGCGGGGACGTCCCGCCTCCTCCTGGCGACTGCGGAAACGCCGGGAAAGCTCCCGGATCAGCCAGGGGTCCAGGGGAACCATCAGGGCTACCCCCAGCAGATTGAAGGTGGAGTGGAACATGGCCACCAGCACGGCGGGCGAGGCGGGTTGGTCGAGTAGTTGCTGGATGTCCGTCAGGAAATTGACCAGGATGGGGAGCAGTAACAGGGCCACGCTGCCGGTGATGAGATTGAATACCACGTGGGCGGCAGCAACCCGGCGGGCATTGGCGGTGGCACCCAGGGCGGAAAGAATGGCCGTGGAAGTGGTGCCCACGTTGGTGCCGATGACCATGGCGCAGGCGGCTTCGATGCTGATGAGTCCTCCCTGAGCTGCGGTGATGACGATGGCGATGACGGCGCCGGAGGCCTGCATGAGCACGGTCAGCAGGGTGCCGATGCCCACCAGCAACAGATAGCCCAGGAAGCCGGGGCGGATGAAGTCTTCCAGAGAGGTCTGGGCGCCCAGGCCGGAGAAGGCATCCTTGAGGACGTCGATGCCCAGAAACAAGATGCCGAAGCCTGCCAGGGCCTGGCCCAGGGCCTTGGCCCGAGTACCTCGGGCGGCGAGCATAAGGATGGCGCCCACGCCGATGAAGGGCAGGGCAAAGGCATCAATCTTGAAGCTGAAGCCCAGTGCCGCCACCAGCCAGGCATTCATGGTGGTGCCCACATTGGAGCCGAAGATCACCCACAAGGCGTTGCGCAGGGAAAGCAGCCCTGAATTCACAAAGCCGATGGTGGCAACGGTGACAGCAGTGGAAGATTGGACCAGGGTGGTGATCAGGATGCCGGTGGCCAGGCCCCGGCTGCGGGTGGAAGTCCATTGTCCCAGCAGGTCTTCCAGAGCCCGGCCCGCAGCCAGCTTGAGACCCTCCGTGAGCAAATGCATGCCCAGGAGGAAGAGGCCGACTCCTCCCAGAAAGCCCCCGGCCATGAGGGTCAGGGAGAAGGAGCCAGCCTCCATAGGGGGCTTACTTGCTGGTGGAGCTGGCGGAATTGGCGACGCTGGAATCCACGCGCCGTGCTTCCGTATCGCTGACGATGATCATCACGTTAACCACCTTGCGCACACCAGCGGTGGTACGGGCGACCTGAATGGCATCCTGGGATTCCCGTTCGGTCACGATACCCAGCAGATAGACCACTGCCGCCTCGGTCACCACTTTCACGTGGTTGGCCGCAAACCTGTTGGCATCGATGAAGCGGGCTTTTACCTTGGAGGTGATGTACGTGTCGTTGCTGCGGGAGGTGAGGGTGCTGTTGCCGGCCACCACCAGCTCGTCCCAGACTCCCGCTACATTCTCGATGCGGCTGGTCTCGTCCACCACCCGGGCACGCATGGCCTCGTTGGGCACTTCACCGGTAATCAGTACCCGCCGGTTATAGGCGGTGAAGTTTATGTGAGCCTTATCCCGGATGTCTTTGCTCAGACGGTTGGAGGCCTTTAGTTCGATGGCCTCGTCATCGGTTTGTACGCCGATGGAGCGGCGATCAGCGACAGCCAGGGCGCCTACGGTGGCGCCAGCCACGGCTACCCCGAAACAGCCTTGCAGGGCGGGCAGACAAAGCCCAAGAGCGGTCAGGCCCAACAGGGCGCGGCGACCGGGAATCTGAGTATTGTTCATGGTTCTACTCCCATCAACAGACTGTCGATGCCGTCGCACAGACAGTGGATCATCAAAAGGTGAAC
>QKDJ01000303.1 GCA_003252145.1 Azovibrio restrictus | reverse complement strand
CTCCCGCACGAAACCGAATACGTCGAACTCGGGCACCAGGGCTTCCATCATGGCGAACACGGCCTCGTAGAGGGCCACATCCACCACCTGCCCCTTGCCCCCCTGCACTTCCCGATGACGCAGGGCCATGAGGGCGCCAATGGCAGCCCACAGGGCGGCAATGGAGTCGCCGATGGATATGCCGGTACGCACCGGGGGCCGATCAGGGAAGCCGGTGATGTAGCGCAGCCCCCCCATGCTTTCACCCACGGCACCAAAGCCGGGCTGCTCCTTCATGGGACCCGTCTGGCCGAAGCCGGAAAGACGCACCATGACCAGACCAGGATTCAGGGCATGAATGGTGTCCCAGTCGAAACCCAGCTTTTCCAACACGCCCGGGCGAAAGTTTTCCACCAGGATGTCCGTCTGCTGCAGTAGCTTCTTCAGGACTTCCTTGCCCTCGGGATGCTTGAGATTGAGGGTGATGGACTCCTTGTTGCGGGATTGGACGAACCACCAGAGGGAAGTGCCTTCGTAGAGCTTGCGCCATTTGCGCAGGGGATCGCCCCCATCAGGAGATTCCACCTTGGTTACCCGGGCGCCGAATTCGCCCAGAATGCGGGTACAGAAAGGCCCGGCGATCAGTGAGCCCAATTCCAGGACCCGGACACCTTCCAGGGGTTTTGTCATGTTCAGATGCTCCAGGATTCCACGTGCAGGGCTGCCCCCCACAGGCGCGCCGCCGTCTCCCGCACCTGAGTCGGATTGCCGCTGGTGACCATGTGCAGGCGCCCCAAGCCCCCCAGGTGACTCTCGCTGGTAAGGCGGCGCTCCACCTGTTTCGCCACGGCTTCCCCCGTATCCACGATGGTCACGCCTTCAGGCAGGCGGGCCGCGATACCGGCCCGCACCCAGGGGTAATGGGTACAACCCAGCACCACCACATCGGCCCCCACCTGGGCCAGGGGCGCCACATATTCGTCCAGCAGGGATTCCACCCGAGGGCTGTCCGGCCCCAGGGTTTCGATGGCTTCGGCTAGCCCGGGACAGGGCTGGGACATGACCTTTACCGCCCCCCCATGGGTTTCCACCAGACGCTGGTAGCGCTGGCTGCCCAGGGTCCGGGTTGTGGCCAGCACGCCAACCACTCCGGTGCGAGTCAGGGTAACGGCTGGTTTTACGGCGGGTTCCAGGGCAATCACGGGCACCGGCACATGGGCGCGAATCTGCTCTGCTGCGGCAGCCGTAGCCGTGTTACAGGCCACTACCAGGGCTTTGACGCCCCGCTCCACCAGAGCAGAGGCAATCTGCAGAGAGCGGGCGCGGATAAAGGATTCAGGCCTGTCCCCATAGGGCAGGTAATGGGTATCGGCGAAATAGATGAAGTCCTCACCCGGAAGCCGGTTGCGCAGGGCGGCCAGCACCGTAAGGCCTCCCAGGCCGGAATCAAACACGCCGATGGATTGATGCATGAAGGAGAGTGTGCAATCAGGCCCCCGCTTGGCAGGGACCTGGAAAGGTTGGAGAAACGCTTTAAGAGGTCCTTACATCCGGGCGATCATGGCATCGCCGAAGGCGGAGCAGGACAGTTCCTCGGCGCCCGCCAGAAGCCGGGCAAAGTCGTAGGTGACCTGCTTGTCGCCGATGGCCGCTTCCATGGCCTTGATGACTAGATCGGCCGCCTGGGTCCAGCCCAGGTGACGCAGCATCATCTCCGCAGAGAGGATCAGGGAACCGGGATTCACCTTATCCAGGCCCGCGTACTTGGGCGCCGTGCCATGGGTCGCCTCGAACACCGCGTACTTGTCGGAGATGTTGGCACCGGGGGCAATGCCGATCCCGCCCACCTGGGCCGCCAGGGCGTCGGAGATGTAATCCCCGTTCAGGTTCAGGGTGGCGATCACGTCGTATTCCGCCGGGCGCAGGAGAATCTGCTGCAGGAAAGCATCGGCAATGGCGTCCTTGACGGTGATTTCCCGACCCGTCTTGGGGTTGGTGAAATGGCACCAGGGACCACCGTCGATGAATTCGGCGCCGAATTCTTCCTTGGCCACCTGATAGCCCACGTCCCGGAACAGGCCCTCGGTGAATTTCATGATGTTGCCCTTGTGCACCAGGGTCACGGACTTGCGGTCGTTGTCGATGGCGTACTGAATGGCCGCCCGTACGATACGTTGAGTCCCTTCGATGGAGACAGGCTTGATGCCGATGCCAGACGTTTCGGGGAAGCGAATCTTCTTCACGCCCATTTCCTGCTGCAGGAAGGCAATCATCTTCTTGGCCCCTTCGGACTCAGCTGCCCATTCGATACCGGCGTAGATGTCTTCCGTATTCTCCCGGAAGATGACCATATTGGTCTGCTCCGGATGTTTGAGGGGGGAAGGCACTCCCTTGAAATAACGCACGGGACGCACGCACTGGTAGAGGTCCAGTTCCTGGCGCAGAGCCACGTTCAGGGAGCGAATGCCGCCGCCCACCGGAGTGGTCATGGGGCCCTTGATGGCCACCGCGTATTCCTTGAGGGCATCGAAGGTTTCCTGGGGCAGCCACTCGTCGGGACCATAGATGCGGGTGGATTTTTCCCCCGCATAGACTTCCATCCAGTGAATCTTCTTTGCGCCGCCATAGGCCTTGGCCACTGCCGCATCGATGACCTTGATCATCACCGGGGTGATATCGACCCCGATGCCGTCCCCCTCGATAAAGGGAATGATGGGCTGATCGGGGATAGGCTGGCCGGGAATGATCTTTTGGCCGCCAGCGGGAATCTTGAGATGGGAAGTCATGGTTGCTCCTTGTTGGTATGCACCCGGTTGTTTTCGAGCCGAGGCAGCACTATCTCCGATGCTGCCCTATCCAAGGGATTAGGGTTTTGGATTATGGGCCAAAATAGCGCCCCCTGTCAGCCGCACGAGCCCCTCTCAACCCCAAAAGAAAAACCCCGCCGCCAGAGCCAAAGGCCTGGTTGCGGGGTTTGCTGTTTGCTTACGCTGGATTAGCCGCGAGCAGCCTTCAGGGCAGCGTTCAGAGTGGGGCTGGGACGCATCACAGCCTTGGTCTTGTCAGCATCAGCCTTGTAGTAACCGCCGATATCCACAGCCTTGCCTTGGACAGTCTTCAATTCGGCCACGATCTGGGCTTCGTTGTCGGTCAGGGTCTTGGCCAGTTGGGCAAACTTGCCGGCCAGTTCCTTGTCTTCGGTCTGGGCAGCCAGTTCCTGGGCCCAGTACATGGCCAGGTAGAACTGGGAACCGCGGTTGTCCAACTCGCCGGTCTTGGGCGAGGGAGACTTGCGGTTGTCCAGCAGCTTGCCGGTCGCGGTGTCCAGGGTCTTGGCCAGCAGCTTGGCGCGGGCGTTGTTTTCCTTCAGACCCAGGTCTTCCAGAGACACGGCCAGGGCCAGGAATTCACCCAGAGAGTCCCAACGCAGGTGGTTTTCCTGAGTCAGCTGTTGCACGTGCTTGGGAGCGGAACCACCAGCACCGGTTTCGTACATGCCGCCGCCGGCCATCAGGGGAACGATGGAGAGCATCTTGGCGGAGGTACCCAGTTCCATGATGGGGAACAGGTCGGTCAGGTAGTCACGCAGGATGTTGCCGGTGACGGAGATGGTGTCCAGACCGCGGATCACGCGCTCCAGGGTGAAGCGCATGGCGCGCACCTGGGACATGACGTGGATTTCCAGACCGCTGGTGTCGTGATCCTTCAGGTAGGTTTCCACCTTCTTGATCAGCTCGGCTTCGTGGGGACGATAGGGATCCAGCCAGAACACGGCGGGGGTGTTGGAGTTGCGGGCACGGGTCACAGCCAGCTTCACCCAGTCGCGGATGGGGGCGTCCTTGACCTGACACATGCGCCAGATGTCGCCGGCTTCCACGTTCTGGGTCAGCAGCACTTCACCGGAGTCGATATCGACGATGTTGGCGATGCCGTCTTCGGCGATTTCGAAGGTCTTGTCGTGGGAACCGTACTCCTCGGCCTTCTGAGCCATCAGACCCACGTTGGGCACGGTGCCCATGGTCTTGGGATCGAAGTTGCCGTGCCACTTACAGAAGCTGATCATCTCCTGATAGATGCGGGCGAAGGTGGATTCGGGCATCACGCACTTGCTGTCGTATTGCTTGCCATCGGCACCCCACATCTTGCCGCCTTGACGGATCATGGCGGGCATGGAGGCGTCCACGATGATGTCGTTGGGGGAGAGGAAGTTGGTGATGCCCTTGGCGGAATCCACCATGGCCAGGCCGGGACGATGTTCCTGACAAGCATGCAGGTCACGGATGATTTCGTCGCGCTTGGATTCGGGCAGAGCCTTGATCTTCTCGTAGAGATCGACCATGCCGTTGTTCACATTCACGCCCAGTTCGTCGAAGGTCTTGCCGTGCTTCTCGAAGGCATCCTTGTAGTAGATCTTGACGCAGTGACCGAACACGATGGGGTGGGACACCTTCATCATGGTGGCCTTCACGTGCAGAGAGAACAGGATGCCGGAATCGCGGCAGTCTTCCAGTTCCTTCTCGTAGAAGTCGCACAGGGCCTTCTTGCTCATGAACATGGAGTCGATGATCTCGCCGGCCAGCAGCTTCACTTCGGGCTTCAGCACGGAAATCTTGCCGCCCTTGGCGATCAGCTCCATGCGCACGCGGCGGGCCTTGTCCAGGGTCATGGACTTTTCGCCGTGGTAGAAGTCACCATGGGTCATGTGGGACACATGGGTCTGGGACCAGGGCTTCCATTCGCCCATGGAATGAGGGTTCTTCTTGGCGTAGTTCTTGACGGCCAGGGGAGCGCGGCGGTCGGAGTTACCTTCACGCAGCACGGGGTTCACAGCAGAACCCAGGCACTTGCCGTAACGGGCAGCGATGGACTTTTCTTCTTCGGAAGAAGGAGCCTCGGGGAAATCGGGAATCTTGTAGCCCTTTTCCTGCAGTTCCTTGACGCAAGCCTTGAGCTGGGCGACGGAAGCGGAAATATTGGGCAGCTTGATAATGTTGGCGTCGGCTTCCAGGGTCTTCTTGCCCAGCTCGGCCAGGGTGTTGGGAACGCGTTGTTCCTCGGTCAGAAACTCGGGAAATTCGGCGAGCACGCGAGCGGAGACGGAAATGTCAGCCTTTTCGATTTCGATGCCGGCCGGCTCGGTAAAAGCCCGGATGATCGGCAGAAAGGCGCAAGTCGCCAGCAGCGGCGCTTCGTCGGTGAGTGTGTAGATGATCTTGGATTTCCCTGATGCCATGCTAACCCCTGTGGATTGAGTTGGATTGACCGGGCCGAACTGTTGGTACGCCCGCACGTATCGCCATGATGTATTGGCAGCAAACCCATGAGTATCCCCACCTGTCGGCCCCGGGTCAACGTCCTTATCCACGATCTTGACTATTAGGACTTTCCGAAGCGGCCAAACCCGGCTGCACCCCCCCCCTACTCCAAGCCTCCTGGCTGAGCGGTGTAAGATTTCTCCATTCTCACCCGGCGGTCCCCATGAACATCTCAGTCGGCCTTTACGGACCTCAAGCCCACCAGATTGCCCTGGCCCTGATCCAGGGCTTCAACCGGCACTACCGTCTGTTTCGCAACACCAGTCGTGCTGCCAAGGAACGCTTTGAACAGCAGGATTGGGCCGGGGTGCATCAGGCCGTACGGGAACGCATCCGTTTCTACGAAGAGCGCGTTAACGAGACAGTGGAACGACTGCGTCAGGAGTTCGATGCGGCCCAACTGGACGATGCCACCTGGCAGCAGGTAAAACTGCTTTACATCGGGCTTCTTCTCAATCACAAGCAGCCGGAACTGGCAGAAACCTTCTTCAACTCGGTCACCACGAAAATTCTTGACCGGACCTATTTCCATAACGACTTCATCTTCGTTCGCCCAGCCATTTCCACCGAATTCATCGAAGGCGAAGAAAGTACCTGATACCACAGCTATTACGCCCAGGAGGACGGGCTCAGGGGGACCATCCGCAGCATCATCCAGGAT
>QKDJ01000348.1 GCA_003252145.1 Azovibrio restrictus | reverse complement strand
ATTGCCCTGGTGGGGTTCTACTCGGTTATTGAAAGCTGGCTCAACAGCCAGGCGCCCCCCAGTCACCGGGGCCAGATTTTTGCCCTGTACATGGCGGTCAACCTGGGCGCCCTGGCCCTGGCCCAGCAGTTACTGAACCTGGCTTCACCCGCCACGTTCACCCTGTTTGCCCTGGCTGCCCTGCTGGTGTGTCTGGCCCTGCTGCCCGTGACCGCCACACGCCTGCCCCAACCGGTGATGGAGCATCGTCCCCGTTTGCCGCTCCGGCAACTTCAGCAGGCAGCGCCCCTGGCCTGTGCCGGGGCATTGCTCTCGGGTCTGGCCATGGGCGGCTTCTGGGGCATGGGCGCGGTGTATGGACTGCGCCTGGGCTTTGACGAATCCGGCGTGGCCTTCTGGATGACCGCGGCCATTCTCGGTGGAGCCTGTGGCCAATGGCCCCTGGGACGCCTGTCGGACTGCCACGACCGACGCCTGGTCCTGGCTGGCGCCGCCGTAGCCGCCGCCCTGGCCGCGGGGCTCATGCTGGGACTAGGCGCCCAGCGCTGGGGCGCCATTGGCGCGGCCTTCCTTTTTGGCATGGCGGCCTTCGCGGTGTACCCCATCGTGGTGGCCCACCTGATTGATCACCTGCCTCAGGATGAAATCCTGTCGGGCAATGTGGGTCTGCTGCTGCTCCACGGCGTGGGTGCAGCCATCGGACCCGCTCTTGCAGGCCTGTTGATGAACGGCTTGGGCCCTATGGCCCTGCCTTTGCAACTGCTCCTGCTTTTTGCTGCCCTGGCCCTGACGGCCTGGCACCACACCCGTAAGGGTCAGGACCGGATCGTGGAAGAACCGGCCCAGTTCATGCCCATGGTCCGCACCTCGGCGGCCGTTCTGGACATGATGACCCCCGAACCGCAGGACAGCGAAGACAGCCTTTCCGGCGCCCGCTACTGAGTCCTGAAGTCGGCTTCTGTCGGCGCTCACCCACAAGGAGAACCGCACATGTTGCTCGCTACTGATCTGGACGGCACCTTTCTCGCAGGACACCCGGAAAATCGGCAACGCCTTTATCAACTGATCAGCGCCCACCCGGAAATCAAGCTCGCCTTCGTCACCGGCCGGGGCCTGGAAGTGGTCCTGCCCCTGCTCTCGGACCCCACCATTCCATCCCCCGACTACATCATCTGTGATGTGGGCGGCACTGTGGTGGAGGGCAAAAGTCTGCAACCCCTGCAACCTCTGCAGGCGGAGATTGACCAGCGCTGGCCCGGGGAACGGGTCATTGTGGAGATCATGAACCAGTTCCCTGGCCTGGAGCGCCAGGAAGTCCCCCAGCAACGCCGCTGTTCCTATTTCTGCGAAGCCGGTGCCGTCACGGATGCCATGCAGCAACAGGCAGCTGAACTGGGTTGCGAAGTGCTCTATTCGGCGGGCATGTACCTGGACATCCTGCCTGCCGGCGTCAACAAGGGCAGCACCCTTTCCGCCCTGGTGAACCACCTGAACCTGGATAAGGACGACGTACTGGTCGCCGGTGACACCCTCAACGACCTGTCCATGTACAAGGAAGGCTTCGTGGGCGTCTGCGTGGGAGAGTCCGAATCCGCCCTGCTGGATGCCACCCGGGATCAGGCCCGGGTACTGCATGCCGTGCATACGGGCTGCGGCGGCATCCTCGAAGCCCTGGCCCATTTCGGCTTTCTGGGTGCCGGTGGCGTGGACGCGGAAGTTTCCGCCATGGAAGCCCCGGGCAAAGCCGATCTGGTGATGGTCTATCACCGCCTGCCCTACGAGGAGGTGGTGGAAAAGGGCAAGCGCATCCGCCGCCGGCCCACCTCTCCCAACGGCATCATTCCCACCCTGCTTTCCTTCTTTGGTGACGGCAGCCCCGGCTCCTGGGTGGCGTGGTCCATTCACGAACCCAAGCAGGCCATTCCCTTCGAGGTGCATACGGAGGTGGACCGGGAGCGCTACCCGGAACTGGTCGCCGCCCGGGTGGCCCTCACCAAGGATGACGTGGATGTGTTCTACAAGCGCTTTTCCAAGGAAGCCTTCTGGCCCACCCTGCACACCTTCTGGGAGCGGGCCGTGTTCCGGGAAGAGGATTGGGAGGTCTTCCTCAAGGTGAACCGCCTGTTTGCAGAGCGCACCGCCGCCGAGGCCGCCGAAGGCGCCCTGGTCTGGATCCATGACTACAACCTGTGGATGGTGCCCGCCGTACTGCGGGAGCTGCGCCCGGACCTGAAGATTGCCTTCTTCCATCACACCTACTTCCCCTCCGCCGACGTCTTCAACGTGCTGCCCTGGCGCCGGGAAATTGTGGGCAGCCTGCTCCAGTGCGACTACGTGGGCTTCCATATTCCCCGTCAGGCGGAAAACTTCGTGGACGTGGCCCGGGGCGTCGCTCCTCTGAAAGTACTGGAAACCAAAGCCTGCGCGCCCCGCTATCTCACCTACGGCTGCGCCGTGGGCCTGGACGAAGTCACCACGGCCATCGAAGTTCATGGTCGCCGTATCGGCCTGGGCGCTCACCCCGTGGGCCTGGACATGGATCGGGTGCGCCATGTGCTGGAAGATCCGGCCAGCCAGGCCCGTATGGCCAGCCTGCGCAAGGAATTGTCCGGCGTACGGGTGGTGCTGTCCGTGGAGCGCCTGGACTACACCAAGGGCACCCTGGAGAAGATCCTCGCCTTCGAACGCCTGCTGGACGAGCACCCGGAGCTGTGCGGCAAGGTTTCCCTGCTGGCGGTCTGCGTTCCTGCCGCCAAGGAAATGACGGTCTACGACGAACTTCAGGCCCGCATCGAGCAGGCCGTGGGTAGCGTCAATGGCCGCTTTGCCCGGGTGGGCTGGACTCCCGTGCAATTCTTCTTCCGCCCCCTGCCTTTTGAAGAGGTGGTGGCCTGGTACGCCATGGCGAACGTCATGTGGATCACCCCCCTACGGGACGGTCTCAATCTGGTAGCCAAGGAATACGTGGCCACCCAGGGCATGGTGGGAGGCAAGGGCGTACTGGTGCTCTCGGAATTCGCCGGTGCTGCCGCAGAGCTCCATGGGGCCCTGCTCACCAACCCCCACGATCTCAAGGATCTGAAGGAAAAACTTTACCTGGGCATCGCCATGAACCAGGCCGAAGCCGAGGCCCGTCTGCAGCAGCTTTACAGCGTGGTGGAACATAACGATATCCGCCGCTGGGGTCAGGAGTTCCTGGATGCGGTGCGCCAGCAAGCAACAGTCACCAGCTGATTTAGCTGGAATCTGACCTAAGGAACTTGGCAAGAGCAAGTCCATTTTTTTAAAATGGTTATTGGAGCCCGCCCATGACCCTGGTCGGTGGTCGGCACCTTTGGACCAACCCTAACTCACCTGGATAAAAAAATGGCTGTCAAAGACATCAAGGCATTTGCCGACAAAGCCCGTACGGACGCCGCTCTGGGCGAACAGCTCAAGGCCTGTCAGAAAATTCGTGAACTCCTGAACCTGGGCAAAGAAGCCGGTTTCGACTTCATCGAGGATGAACTCTATCCTCCCAATGAAGTGCAGTTCACCGAAGACCAGCTCTCCGAGCGCATGGTCAAGGCTTTCTTCCGGGTCTGACCGGAACATTATCCTAGGGGCCGCACAGGGCCGGCATTTGCCGGCCCTGCCCATTTGGGGCTCCGAAAAGATACCGACCACCACTAGGGCTGCGGCACGGACTCAGCTAAAATTCCTTTCTTTGCTTCGCCCCTGTCTGCAGGAGAACACCATGCCCCAATACCGTTCCCGTACCTCCACCCACGGCCGCAACATGGCGGGCGCCCGCTCCCTGTGGCGCGCCACCGGCATGAAAGATGGCGATTTCGGCAAGCCCATCATTGCCGTGGTCAATTCCTTCACCCAGTTCGTGCCCGGTCACGTGCACCTGAAGGACCTGGGGCAGATGGTGGCCCGGGAAATCGAAGCCGCCGGCGGTGTAGCCAAGGAATTCAACACCATCGCCATCGATGACGGCATCGCCATGGGCCATGGAGGCATGCTCTACTCCCTGCCCTCCCGGGACCTGATCGCCGACTCCGTGGAATACATGGCCAACGCCCACTGTGCCGACGCCCTGGTGTGCATCTCCAACTGCGACAAGATCACCCCGGGCATGCTGATGGCCGCCATGCGCCTCAACATCCCCGCCGTGTTCGTCTCCGGCGGCCCCATGGAAGCAGGCAAGGTGGTGCTGCATAAGCCCGAGGGCGACAAGGTCATCAAGCTGGATCTGGTGGACGCCATGGTCAAGGCGGCCGACAGCCATGTGTCCGACGAGGAAGTGGATGCCATCGAGCGCTCCGCCTGCCCCACCTGCGGCTCCTGCTCCGGCATGTTCACCGCCAACTCCATGAACTGCCTGACCGAGGCCCTGGGCCTGTCCCTGCCCGGCAACGGCACCATCGTGGCCACTCACGCCGACCGCAAGGAACTGTTCCTGCGCGCCGGCCGCCTGGTGGTGGACCTGTGCAAGCGTTACTACGAGCAGGACGACGCCTCCGTGCTGCCCCGCTCCATCGCCACCAAGGCCGCCTTCGAAAACGCCATGAGCCTGGATGTGGCCATGGGCGGCTCCACCAATACGGTGCTGCACCTGCTGGCTACCGCCCACGAAGCGGGTGTGGATTTCACCATGGCCGACATCGACCGCATCTCCCGCAAGGTGCCCTGCCTCGCCAAGGTAGCCCCCGCCACCGACAAGTACCACATCGAGGACGTGCATCGGGCTGGCGGCATCATGGCCATTCTGGCCGAGCTGTCCCGGGCCGGGCTCATTCACCGGGACGTGCACACGGTGCACATGAAGACCCTGGGCGAAGCCATGGACACCTATGACGTGACCACCTGCGCCAACGCCGATGTGCTGGAGTTCTACAAGGCCGCTCCCGGTGGCGTGCCCACCCAGGTGGCCTTCTCCCAGAACCGCCGCTGGCCGGAGCTGGACCTGGACCGCAGCCACGGTTGTATCCGCAACAAGGCCAATGCCTACTCCCAGGATGGCGGTCTGGCCGTGCTCTACGGCAACATCGCCGAAAAGGGCTGCATCGTGAAGACCGCCGGCGTGGATGAATCCATTCTCAAATTCACCGGCCGGGCCCGGGTGTTCGAGAGCCAGGACGCTGCCGTGGAAGGCATTCTCGCCGGCACCATCGTGGCCGGCGACGTGGTGGTGATCCGCTACGAAGGTCCCCAGGGCGGGCCCGGCATGCAGGAGATGCTCTATCCCACCAGCTACCTGAAGTCCATGGGCCTGGGCAAGGAATGCGCCCTGCTCACGGATGGCCGTTTCTCCGGCGGCACCTCGGGTCTCTCCATCGGCCACGCCTCTCCGGAAGCCGCCAATGGCGGTGCCATCGGTCTGGTGGAAGAGGGTGACACCATCGAGATCGACATCCCCAATCGCCGTATCCATCTAGCCATCTCCGCAGCCGATCTGGCCGCCCGTCGTGCCGCCATGGAGGCCAAGGGTGAAGCCGCCTGGAAGCCGGTGAACCGGGAACGGGTGGTCTCCACCGCCCTGCAGGCCTACGCCCTGTTTGCCACCTCCGCCGACCGGGGTGCCGTGCGCGACCTGAGCCAAGCCAAGCGGGTCTGAGTCCTCACCAAGCAAAAGGCAAGGGCGAACCTGAGTTCGCCCTTTTTTAATTCATGGGATTTCATCTCTGGATCACCTTCTTCATCGCCAACCTGCTCACCTCCCTGAGCCCGGGACCCGGCGCCGTGGCAGCGGTGCACGCAGGGCTTTCCCAAGGGAGTCGGGGCGGCTGGAAACTGGTTCTAGGTCTGCAACTGGCCCTGCTGCTGCAGCTTTCCGTGGTAGCCCTGGGGGCTGGCGCCCTACTGACCCAGGCCCCAACCGCCTTCCAGATTTTGCGCTGGGCCGGAGCAGCCTACCTAATCTGGCTGGGCAGCCTTCAGTGGAAGGCCTCCGGTAACAGCATGGACGCCAATCCAGCCGCAGAAGCCCCCTGGCCAGAAGCTGGA
>QKDJ01000058.1 GCA_003252145.1 Azovibrio restrictus | reverse complement strand
GGAGAGTGCAGCCGAAAGGGCCAGGGCGGATACAAGTTTCTTGGCAGACAGCATGAGTAAGGCTCCCTAGTACCTCTGGCTGGCTGACCGGTCCGGCATGCTGGCGATGGCTGGCTTGCTTGAGGGCGATTTATAGAAATTCCGACCATCAGTTCTTCTGATAATCGGTTGTGTATGCAAATTAACTGCGACCGTTAGTCGTTATCAATTGCAACTAATTCTTATTGTTAAGTCGAATATGATTTAAGTCAAATGGGTGGAGGTGGCTTGGTGAAGCCCCTTGTTTGAGTGTTGTCTTTTTACAACTGGCCGATTGGGTTTGGGTGAGGGCTAAAGTGACCGTGCAATCAACTTGATAAGCCCATTGGGTCCGGACCGGGCTGGCGTTATAATTGTGGTTTTCCCTTACTTATTCTCGGAGACGCAACACAATGAATATCGAAGCCCTGTCCATCGGCAAGGACATTCCCAACGACTTCAACGTAGTCATCGAGATTCCCGCCAATACCCCGGGTATCAAGTACGAACTGGACAAGGATTCCGGTTGCGTCCTGGTGGACCGCTTCATGGCCACCCCCATGCACTACCCCTGCGACTATGGCTTCATTCCCCACACCCTGTCCGATGACGGTGACCCGGTGGACGTGCTGGTGGTGGCTCCCTATCCCTTGCAACCCGGTGTGGTGGTGCGCTGCCGTCCCCTGGGCATGCTGGAAATGGAAGACGAGTCCGGTATCGATGCCAAGCTGGTGGCCGTGCCCGTCTCCAAGCTGACCCCCATCTACGACAAGGTGCAAAGCACCGACGACCTGCAACCCCTGCTACTGCAACAGATCGCTCACTTCTTCGAGCACTACAAGGATCTGGAAAAGGGCAAGTGGGTCAAGGTCAAGGGCTGGAAGGGCCTGGATGCCGCCAAGCAGGAAATCCTGGACTCTGTGAAGCGTTTCGAGGACGCCAAGCAAAAGCCCAATTTCTGATCGGCTTTCGTGATTCACTCACAATGCCCGCCCCTGGCGGGCGTTGTTTTTTGTATAGTGGCGCCCCATGTCCTCTCTAAAAATCGCCATGGCCCAGATCAATCCGGTTCTGGGCGATCTGGATGCCAACGTGGAACTTATCGCAACTGCTGCCCGGGAAGCCTGGCTGGCAGGTGCCGATGTGGTGCTGACCCCGGAGCTGGCTCTGTGCGGTTATCCCCCGGAAGATCTGCTGCTGCGTCCGGATTTTCTGCGGGCCTGTGATCTGGCCGTGCAGGAGTTGTCGCGCCGGGTGACCGATATTGCCCTGGTGCTGGGCCATCCCGCCCTGATTGATGGCAAGCGCTACAACTGCGCGACGGTCTTGCAGCCCGGCAGGGAGCCCCTGACCTACCGCAAGCATCGCCTGCCCAATGCAGAGGTGTTTGACGAGGTGCGTTACTTCACTCCAGGGGATGCGCCCCTGGTGGTGGATATCAAGGGCGTGCGCTGCGGGCTGGCCGTGTGCGAGGACGTCTGGAATCCGGACCCGGCTCGTTTGGCCCGGGATGCGGGTGCCGAATTGCTGCTGGTGCTCAATGCTTCTCCTTGTCACCTGGGTAAACAACCTGAGCGAGCACGGGTACTGGCCAGCCGCGTGGTGGAAATCGGTCTGCCTGTCGTGTATGTGAATCTGGTGGGCGGTCAGGACGAGCTGGTCTTCGATGGAGGCTCCTTCGCCATGAACAAGGCGGGCGCCATCATGGCTCGGCAGCACCAGTTTGAAACCGGTGTGGCCCTCGCGGATTATCTGGATGGCGACATCCAGCCGGGTCTTGTGGCCCCGGTGCTGCCGGAGGAGGCTGAGGCCTATCAGGCCCTGGTGCTGGGCGTGCGGGACTATGTGGGCAAAAATCGTTTCCCCGGGGTGCTGATCGGCCTGTCCGGTGGTATTGATTCTGCGTTGACCGTATGTGTGGCCGTGGATGCCCTGGGCGCCGACAAGGTGCGGGCGGTGATGATGCCTTCCCCTTACACGGCCCAGATGAGTCTGGATGATTCACGGGCCATGGTGGAAGCCTTGGGTATTCACTATGACGAAATCGGCATTCAGCCTGCCATGCAGGCTTTTGAATCCATGCTGGCCAGTCAGTTTGCCGGTACGGCGGTGGATACCACCGAAGAAAATATTCAGGCCCGGGCCCGGGGGGTGATCCTCATGGCCCTGTCCAACAAAACCGGTTCCCTGGTGCTGACCACGGGTAACAAGTCGGAAATGGCCGTGGGCTACTGTACCCTGTACGGGGACATGGCTGGGGGCTTTGCTGTCATCAAGGATGTTTACAAGACCCTGGTGTATCGGCTCTCCCGTTATCGCAACAGTTTGACCCCCGAGTGCCCGCCCATTCCCGAAAACATTATCGTCCGGCCCCCTTCGGCAGAACTGCGCCCGGATCAGAAGGATCAGGACTCCCTGCCCGAATACGAAGTACTTGATGCTATCGTTCAGGGATACATGGAAGAAGATAAGAGTCCAAGGGAACTGGTGGCCTCAGGATTGTCTGATGAGGCCGTGCGCAAGGTGGTACGGCTGCTGCGCATCGCCGAATACAAGCGTCGGCAAGCCCCCGTGGGGATACGCATCACACCCCGCGGCTTTGGCAAGGATTGGCGGTATCCAATAACCAACCGCTATCGTGATGAATTCTGACTCTCTGGAGACCCGAACATGAAAAAAATCGAAGCCATCATCAAGCCTTTCAAGCTGGACGAGGTCCGTGAAGCCCTTTCCGAAATTGGTATCACCGGTCTGACGGTCACTGAAGTGAAGGGTTTTGGCCGCCAGAAGGGCCATACGGAACTGTATCGTGGGGCCGAGTACGTGGTGGATTTCCTGCCCAAGATCAAGCTGGAAATCGTGGTGAGCGAATCCATTGTGGAACTGGCTATCGAAGCCATCATCAAGTCCGCAGGTACTGGCAAGATCGGTGACGGCAAGATTTTCGTGATGCCGGTGGAACAGGTGATCCGCATTCGTACCGGGGAAACCGGCGACGCTGCGGTCTAATCTGTAAATTCCAGTTTGCTGGAATCCAGCACAAAACCCCTGCAGGGCAATCCCTTCGGGGGTTTTGTCATTTGAAGCGGGGAGCTTTCAGGAGTGCCAGCAAGGCCCCTTCACCCCCGTCGTGGGGTTTGGCCTGGCAGAAGGCCAGAATTTCTTCCCGGCGGGCCAGCCAACTGCGGGAGAGGGCTTTGAGCACGGATTCCCCTCCTGGAGAGGACAGGCCCTTGCCGTGAATGATGCGCACGCAACGCATGCCTCTTAACAGGCAGTCGGCTAGGAAATGAGCCAGTTCTTCCCGGGCTTCCTCCCTAGTGAAACCGTGCAGGTCCACTTCTGCCTGAATCACCCAGCGGCCCTTGCGCAGGTCCGAGAGCAGGCGGCGGGGCAGGCCAGGGCGAATGAAGGCATCCTCAATGCCCATGTCCAGTCGGTCTTCGAAAGACAGGGGCCCCATCAGGGCTTCGGCCAGGGCGGCCAGATCATCCTGGCGGCGCTGGCGGGGCATGGGGCGGGGTTTGGGTGATTCCAGTTGGGCCTGATTGGAGGGGGGCAGGGGCTGTACCCCTTCCATGGCCGTCTTGAACAGGGCTTGATCGCTGGGGGAGAGGGGTTTGGGGGCGGGCTTGGGACGTGGTTTGCGCGCCTTGGCCGATTTCTTGTTCAGACCGGCCAGGGCGTCAAAGGCAGGATGGAGGGCGCGTCGCCGCGCCATGGCATCAGGCGTGGCCCAGGTTGTCCAGGTAGCGCTCAGCGTCGAGGGCGGCCTGGCAACCGGTGGCGGCGCTGGTGATGGCCTGCTTGTAAATCTGGTCCTGCACGTCGCCAGCGGCAAAGACCCCGGGAATGCTAGTCTGGGTGGCATTGCCATGGCGACCACTCTGGGTGACCAGATAACCGTTATCCATTTCCAGTTGGCCGGCGAAGATGTCCGTATTGGGCTTGTGGCCGATGGCGATGAACACACCGGGTACATCCACCTGCTGGACGGCACCGCTCTTCACCTGTTTCACCTTGAGGCCGGTGACGCCGGTGGCATCGCCCAGCACTTCGTCCAGCACGGAATCCAGCATCAGGCTGATCTTGCCTTCTTCCACCTTCTGATAAAGCTTGTCCACCATGATCTTCTCGGCCTTGAACTTCTCGCGGCGGTGAATCAGGGTCACATGGCTGGCGATATTGGCCAGGTACAGGGCCTCTTCCACGGCGGTATTGCCACCGCCCACCACGGCCACAGGCTTGTTGCGGTAGAAGAAACCATCGCAAGTGGCGCAGGCGGAGACGCCCTTGCCCATGAAGGCTTCTTCGGAGGGTAGGCCCAGGTATTGGGCAGAGGCGCCAGTGGCGATGATCAGGGCGTCACAGGTGTAAGTGCCGGAGTCGCCAATCAGGGTGAAGGGCTTTTGCTGCAGCTGCACCGTGTGGATATGGTCAAAAATGATTTCCGTATCAAAACGGCGGGCGTGTTGCTCGAAACGGGCCATGAGTTCGGGGCCTTGCACACCTTCGGCATCAGCCGGCCAGTTATCCACCTCGGTGGTGGTCATCAGCTGGCCGCCCTGGGCAACGCCAGTGACCAGCACGGGCTTGAGATTGGCGCGGGCGGCATAGACGGCGGCCGTGTAGCCGGCGGGGCCGGAACCGAGAATGAGCAGGGGGCTGTGACGGGTGGCTTGGGTCATGTTTTTCTCTTGTCTGCGTTTGGGTCGGCAAATTATAGCGGTTCGCATCAAGGCCGGAAGATTTGCGCCCACATTCGTAGCTGGTGATTTTCATTTAAAGCTTTATAATTCGTTGCTAAGTAAATGAAATTTAAGTGTAACGGTTGTGATTGCCGGTATGCTGAGCATAGAACTGATATAGGAGCACTGCCCATGGCAGCCTCATCCCGTCGCCAGGAAACCCCTAGTCCCCTCCCAGAAAAAATCGGTGTTCTGTTGCAGGAATCCCGTTGGTTGGTGGTGGGCGCGCTGGCCCTCTTTCTGGCCCTTTCCCTCTGGGGCTACCATCCGGGCGATCCGGGTTGGTCCCATGCGGTGGGTGCGCCCATTCTTCAGAATCCTGCCGGTCGGGCCGGGGCCTGGATTTCCGATCTGCTGTTGTTCCTGTTCGGCATCTCCGCCTGGTGGTGGATCGTGTTGCTGCTCATGTTCGTCTGGTGGGGCTATCGCCACCTGAACGGGTTTTCCGAGGATGAAGGGATGCGGGATCGTCGCCCCCTGGTGATTTCCCTCGGGGGCTTCCTGCTGTTGCTGACGGCCAGTGCGGCCCTGGAGGCCCTGCGCTTCTATACCAGCCATACGGACCTGCCCATGGCACCGGGTGGCCTGTTGGGAGTGGAAGTGGGCGGTGCCCTGGGGATGGCCATGGGTTATACGGGTGCCACCCTGTTGCTACTGGCGGCCATGGCCGTGGGTTGGAGCATCTTTTCCGGCATGTCCTGGCTGTGGTTCTTTGAGGCCCTGGGCAGCAGCTTGGAGAAAGCCTATTTCACCGTCTTCGGTTTTTATGAGCGCTGGCAGGATCAGCGTATCGGTCGCACCGTGGCCCAGCAGCGGGAAGCCGTGGTGGAAGAAGAGAAGAAAAAGGTGGAGTTCCAGGAACCCATCTTCATCGAGCCGCCAGCCCCTGTGGAAGTGGTGGTGTCCCCCAAGGCGGAAAAGCGTATCGAGCGGGAGAAACAGGCCGCCCTGTTCCCGGAAGCCATCATCGGTGGCCAACTGCCACCCCTGCATCTGCTGGACCCCATTCCCGCCCAGGTGGAGACCGTGGCCGCGGATACCCTGGAATTCACCTCCCGCCTCATCGAGCGCAAGCTGGCTGATTTCGGCGTGCAGGTGAAGGTGCTGGCCGCTCTGCCCGGGCCGGTAATTACCCGTTACGAAATCGACCCGGCTACCGGGGTCAAGGGCTCCCAAATCGTGAATCTGGCCCGGGATCTGGCCCGCGCCCTGGCCCTGGTGTCCATCCGGGTGGTGGAAACCGTGCCGGG
>QKDJ01000247.1 GCA_003252145.1 Azovibrio restrictus | reverse complement strand
CGAAGGGACTGCCGTCGTCTCCCACCATCTGGTAGGTGCCGCGCATGGTACCCACCGGGGTTTCCAGCACACAGCCGCTGGTGTATTCGAAGCTTTCCCCGGGCTTCAAGAAGGGCTGGTTGCCCACCACGCCCAGGCCTTTGACTTCCTGAACCTGGTTGTTGCCGTCCGTGATGATCCAGTGGCGGGAGATCAACTGGGCGGGCAGGGTGCCGGCGTTGGTGATGGTGATGGTGTAGGTGAAAACGTAGCGCCCGTTATCTCCATCCGACTGCTCGGGCAGGAACTGGGTGCGTACGCCAATTTCGATCTGATAGGGCTTGCTCATGGTCGGGGCTCTGTGGGTAAGTTGATTTCTGGTTTTAGTGTAGGAGCGGGACGGCTAAAATGCCGGTCTTGTTGATTCATGGAAACAGACCATCATGACCAGTCGGGATTTCGTCATCGCCCCCAGCATTCTATCGGCCAATTTTGCCAAACTGGGCGAGGAAGTGAGCAATGTCATCGCCTCCGGCGCCGACTGGATTCATTTCGACGTGATGGACAACCATTATGTTCCCAATCTGACCATCGGCCCCCTGGTGTGCGAGGCCATTCGTCCCTGCACCCAGGCGCCCATCGACGTGCATCTGATGGTCAAGCCCGTGGATCGCATCATTCCCGACTTCGCCAAGGCGGGCGCCAATATCATCACCTTCCACCCGGAAGCCTCCGAGCATGTGGACCGCAGCCTGGGCCTGCTCCGGGACAGCGGTTGCCAGGCCGGGCTGGTGTTCAATCCGGCCACCCCCCTTTCCTACATGGATTACGTGATGGACAAGCTGGACGTGGTGCTGCTCATGAGCGTGAACCCGGGCTTCGGGGGCCAGTCCTTCATTCCCAATACCCTGGGCAAGCTGGCAGAAGCCCGGGCCAAGATTGATGTCTATGAGCAACAGACCGGTCGCCGTATCCGCCTGGAAATCGACGGGGGCGTGAAAGTAGGCAACATCGCTGAAATCGCCCGGGCCGGAGCCGATGCCTTCGTGGCGGGCTCTGCCGTCTATGGGGCGGGCAAAGACAGCGATCCCCATCGCTACGATTCCGTGATCGGTGCCCTGCGTGCCGAACTGGGCAAAGTCTGAGGGCCAAGGTCTGATCATGAAACTGCAATCCGTAACCTTTGATCTGGACGGTACCCTGCTGGATACGGCCCTGGATATCACCGTGGCCTGCAACCGCATGTTCCGGGCCATGAGCCTGCCCGAGCGCAGCGAAACCGAAATCCGCAATTTCGTGGGGCGGGGCATGGAGGAACTGATCACCAAATGCCTGACCTGGGAGGCGCCTCCTGCTCCCGAAGATGTGCAGACCGGCATGAAGTTCTTCCGGGAGTTTTATCTGGAAGAAAACGGCCGCTCCGCCCAGCCTTACCAGGGGGTGGTGGAAGGCCTGGCGGCCTGGAAGGCCACGGGTCTGCCCCTGGCTGTGGTGACCAACAAGAGCATCGCCTTCACCGAACCCCTGATGGAGTTGACCGGCCTGGCGCCCTATTTCCAGCTCTACGTCTGTGGCGATACCACGCCCTACAAGAAGCCCCATCCGGAGCCCGTGCTGCACGCCTGTCGGGAGCTGGGAGTGGCCCCTCAAGCCAACCTGCATATTGGCGACTCCCTCAATGATGTGATCGCCGCCCGGGCGGCCGGCAGCCGTGCCTGGCTGGTGCCCTACGGCTATACGGAGGGCAAGCCGGTGGACAGTGCCGATTGCGATGCGCTAGTATCCGATCTGCTTGCTGCCCTGCAACAAGCCCGTGACCTGATGTGAATCCTGATCAACGCCCCAAGAACATGACGACCCTGCGTACCTGCCAACAGCGTTGGCAATCCTGGCATAGCTGGCGCCCCTGGCGTCCCTAATCCTGCGCCGAGCCTTCCGGCAGGCACCCCCGTACGCATCCGCAGCATCAGCCGCACCGTCGTTATCCCGTTTTTGCGAGGCTTTTCATGACTGAAACCGAATTCAATGCCCTGGCCGGGCAAGGTTACAACCGCATCCCGGTCACCCTCGAGACCTTTGCCGATCTCGATACCCCCCTTTCCATTTACCTGAAACTGGCCAACAAGCCCGGCACCTACCTGCTGGAATCCGTGCAGGGTGGCGAGCGTTTCGGGCGCTACTCCATCATCGGTCTGGCCCCTGCCCATCAGACTCGTATCCAGGTGCGAGGTCAGCAGGTGCAGGTGCTGACTGGCGATCAGGTGGTGGAAGAGCGCAACGACATCAACCCCCTGGACTTCGTGGCTGACTATGCCGCCCGGTTCCAGGCGCCTCCGTCCTCGGGTCTGCCCCGTTTTACCGGTGGCCTGGTGGGCTGCTTTGGTTACGACACGGTGCGCTACGTGGAGCCTCGGCTCAACCAGGGACCCACGGCCGGCGACATGGGTACCCCCGACATCCTGCTGCTGCTCTCGGAGGAGCTGGCGGTGGTGGATAACCTGTCCGGCAAGCTGACCCTGATTGTCTATGCGGAGCCCAGCCAGCCCGGCGCCTATGCCGCAGCCCGGGCCCGCCTCAAGGAACTGCTGGTGAGTCTGCGCCAGCCCGTGGCCGTACCCGTGGAAAAGCCCGTGGCTTCCGCTCCGGCTGTTTCCACCTTTGGCGAGGAAGCCTTCAAGGCGGCGGTGCGCAAGGCCAAGGATTACATCACCGAGGGGGACATCATGCAGGTGGTGCTCTCCCAGCGCATGGAAAAGCCCTTTGGCGCCAGCCCCATGGCCCTCTACCGGTCGCTACGCAGCCTCAATCCTTCCCCCTACATGTTCTATTTCGATTTCGGCGACTTCCAGGTGGTGGGTTCTTCCCCGGAAATCCTGGTGCGCCTGGAACACGAAGGTCAGGGCCAGAAGGTCACCGTGCGACCCATCGCCGGCACTCGCAAGCGGGGCGCTACCCCCGATGAGGATCTGGCTCTGGAAAAGGATCTGCTGGCCGACCAGAAAGAGCGGGCCGAGCATGTGCAACTGCTGGATCTGGGACGCAACGACTGTGGCCGGGTCGCCCAGGTGGGCAGCGTCCGGGTTACGGAAAGCATGACCATCGAGCGCTACTCCCATGTGATGCACATCGTCTCCAACGTGGAAGGCAAGCTGCAACCGGGGCTGGATGCCATGGACGTGCTCAAGGCCACCTTCCCGGCCGGCACGGTTTCCGGTGCTCCCAAGGTGCGGGCCATGGAAATCATTGACGAACTGGAGCCCGTGAAACGGGGCATCTACGCCGGTTCCGTGGGCTACCTGGGCTTCCAGGGGGACATGGATGTGGCCATCGCCATCCGCACCGCCATCCTCAAGGATGGCAAGCTCCACGCCCAGGCCGGGGCCGGCATCGTGGCCGACTCCAATCCGGACGCCGAATGGGAAGAAACCTGCAACAAGGCCCGGGCCGTGCTCCGGGCCGCCGAACTGGCAGAAGCCGGTCTCGATACACGGATGGAGTGAGGAGACCGCCATGCTGCTCATGATCGACAACTACGATTCCTTCACCTACAACCTGGTCCAATACTTTGGAGAACTGGGGCAGGAGGTGCAGGTGTTCCGCAATGACGCCATCACTCTGGAAGAAATCGCAGCCCTGAACCCGGAATATCTGGTGATTTCCCCCGGACCCTGCGCACCGGCCCAGGCTGGCGTCTCCCTGGCGGCCATCAAGACTTTTGCCGGAAAGATTCCCCTGCTGGGGGTTTGCCTGGGGCATCAATCCATTGGTGAGGCTTTTGGCGGCAAGATCGTCCATGCCAAGAAACTGATGCACGGCAAGGTGTCGCCGGTACATCACAAGGACCTGGGCGTGTTCAAGGGCCTGCCCAATCCGCTCACCTGCACCCGTTACCATTCCCTGGCCATCGAGCGGGAAAGCCTGCCGGACTGCCTGGAGATCACCGCCTGGACCGAGGATGGGGAAATCATGGGGGTGCGTCACAAGACCCTGGCCGTGGAAGGAGTCCAGTTCCATCCGGAATCCATTCTCACCGAGCGGGGCCATGATCTGCTCAACAACTTCCTCAAGGAACATGCCCGATGAGCGCCCCATTCACTCCCAAGGAAGCCCTGCAACGGGTAATCGAACATCGGGAAATCTTCTACGACGAAATGATTTCCCTGATGCGCCAGATCATGGGGGGCGAAGTGAGCCCCCTGATGATCGCGGCCATCATCACCGGGCTGCGGGTCAAGAAAGAGACCATTGGCGAAATTGCTGCGGCCGCCACAGTCATGCGGGAACTGTCCACCAAGGTACAGCTGGCGGATGTGAGCAAGGTGGTGGATACCTGCGGTACCGGTGGTGACGGAGCCCATACCTTCAACATCTCCACGGCCGCCATGTTCGTGGCCGCAGCCGGTGGTGCCAGTATCGCCAAGCACGGCGGACGTTCCGTTTCTTCCCAATCCGGTAGCGCCGATGTGCTGGAAGCCCTGGGGGTGAATATCAACCTGAACCCGGAACAGGTGGCCCGCTGCATCGAACAGGTGGGCGTGGGTTTCATGTTCGCCCCCAACCACCACAGCGCCATGAGGCACGCGGCTCCGGTGCGTCGGGAAATGGGCGTCAAGACCATCTTCAACATCCTCGGCCCCCTGACCAACCCGGCGGGCGCTCCCCAGCAGGTGCTGGGCGTGTTCCACCCGGATCTGGTGGGCATCCTGGCCCGGGTGCTGCAGCGCCTGGGTAGCCAGCGGGCCTTGACCGTGTTCGGTCGTGAAGGCCTGGACGAACTGTCCATCTCCGGTCCCTCCCTGGTGGGCGAACTCAAGGATGGGGACGTGCGGGAATACGAGGTTTCTCCCGAGCAATTCGGTCTGGCCATCCACGATGCCCGCATGCTGCAGGTGAGCAATGTGGAAGAGTCCATGGCCATGCTGCTGGGTGCCCTGGAAAACAAACCGGGCGCCGCCCGGGACATCGTGGCACTCAATGCCGCCGCCAGCCTCTACGTGACGGGCCAGGCTGAGTCCCTGGCCGCCGGTGTCGAACTGGCCCTGAGCCTTCTGGCCTCCGGCGCTGCCCGGGCCAAGGTGGATGAATTCGTGACTTTCAGCAAGCAGTTCTCATGAGCGACATTCTCAAGAAAATCATCGCCACCAAGCGGGAAGAAGTGGCCGCCGCCCAGGCCTGCCTGCCCCTGGAAGCGGTTCGGGCTCAAGCCCGGGACCAGGCCCCCACCCGGGGTTTTGCCGAGGCCTTGCAATCCCGCGCTGCCGCCGGCAAGCCCGCCGTGATCGCGGAAATCAAGAAGGCCAGCCCCTCCAAGGGGGTGATCCGGCCCGATTTCCAGCCGGCCGAGATCGCAGTCAGCTACGCCAATCACGGGGCCACCTGCCTGTCCGTGCTTACTGATATCCAGTATTTCCAGGGTTCCCCCGAATACCTGAAGGCTGCCCGGGCTGCCTGTGCCCTGCCGGTGCTGCGCAAGGACTTCATGGTGGATGCCTATCAAATCCATGAAGCCCGGGCCATGGGGGCTGATGCCATTCTCCTGATCGTGGCGGAACTCTCTCTGGGACAGATGCAGGATTTCGAGGGCCTGGCTCAGGAACTGGGCATGTCCGTGCTGGTGGAAAGCCATGACGGGGATGAACTGGATGTGGCCTTGAAGCTCCAGACCCCCCTCATCGGCATTAACAACCGCAACCTGCGCACCTTTGAAGTGAGTCTGGAGAACACCTTCTCCCAGCTGCACAAGATTCCCGAAGATCGTCTGGTGATCACCGAAAGCGGCATCCTGGTGCCCGAGGACGTGAAGGCCATGCAGGCCCGGGACGTCCATGCCTTCCTGGTGGGCGAAGCCTTCATGCGTGCCCCGGACCCGGGCGTGGAACTGGAGCGCCTGTTCGGCTAAAGGGAAGCCTTGACCAGAATGCCTCCCGGTTTTGAGCGGGCGGGCCTTACCCCATAAAAAAACCACCCTTGGCGGTGGTTTTTTTATGGCAGCGACTTCCTGAGCCAGGAGCGGCTGCTTCAGCCCCGCTGTGCGGCAGAGGGCAGTTCGCCGAACTGGCGGCGGT
>QKDJ01000154.1 GCA_003252145.1 Azovibrio restrictus | reverse complement strand
AAACTGATCGCGAATGGCCACCAGTTCGTCGGAAATGATCTGGGTGATGCGCTCGGGCCGTGCCAGGATATCCAGCAGGTCGGCGATCTTGTCCATCACTTCCTTGTATTCATTGACGATCTTGTCCTGTTCCAGACCAGTCAGGCGTTGCAGGCGCAGTTCCAGGATGGCCTGAGCCTGAGCGTCGGAGAGCTTGTAACCCTGGGCAGACAAGCCATATTCAGGGGCCAGTCCATCGGGACGTGAGGCATCGGCAGCCGACCGTTGCAGCATCTCCTGCACCACGGGGCTCTTCCACAAGCGAGCCATCAGCTCCCGCTTGGCATCGGCCGGAGCCGGGGCCGCCTTGATCAGGGCAATGATCTCGTCCACGTTGGACAGAGCCACGGCCAGACCTTCCAGGATGTGGCCCCGCTCCCGTGCCTTGCGCAGTTCAAAGACGGTACGACGGGTCACCACTTCCCGGCGGTGAGCCAGGAAGCACTCCAGCATCTGTTTCAGATTCAGCAGGCGGGGCTGGCCATCCACCAGGGCCACCATGTTCATGCCGAAGGTGTCCTGCAGCTGGGTCATCTTGAACAGCTTGTTCAGCACCACCTCGGGCACTTCACCCCGCTTCAGTTCAATGACCACCCGCATGCCAGATTTGTCAGACTCGTCGCGCAGGTCGGAGATACCCTCGATACGCTTTTCATTGACCAATTCGCCGATCTTTTCCAGCAGGGAACGCTTGTTCACCTGATAGGGCAGTTCATCCACGATGATGGCCTGACGATTGCCCTTGTCCAGATCCTCGAAGTGGGTCTTGGCCCGCATCACCACCCGACCGCGCCCGGTCAGATAGCCCTCACGCACGCCATTGACACCATAAATGATGCCGGCGGTGGGGAAGTCGGGGGCGGGAATGATGTCGATCAGGTCATCAATGGAGATTTCCGGGTTCTGCAACAGGGCCAGACAGCCCGCCACCACCTCGTTCAGGTTGTGGGGCGGGATGTTGGTGGCCATACCTACGGCAATACCGGAGGAGCCATTGATCAGCAGATTGGGAATACGGGCGGGCAGAATCAGGGGTTCCTGCTCGGAGCCATCGTAGTTGGGCCCAAAATCCACGGTTTCCCGGTCGATATCTTCCAGCAACTGGTGCCCGATACGGGCCATACGCACTTCCGTGTAACGCATGGCCGCGGCGTTGTCGCCATCCACGGAACCGAAGTTACCCTGACCATCCACCAGCATGTAGCGCAGGGAGAAGTCCTGAGCCATACGCACGATGGTGTCATAGACCGCCGTATCGCCGTGGGGGTGGTATTTACCGATCACATCACCGACGATACGGGCCGATTTCTTGTAGGCCTTGTTCCAGTCATTGCCCAGTTCGTGCATGGCGAACAGCACCCGGCGATGCACGGGCTTGAGGCCATCCCGCACGTCCGGCAGGGCCCGCCCCACGATCACGCTCATGGCGTAATCCAGGTAGGAACGGCGCATCTCATCTTCGAGGCTGACGGGAAGTGTTTCCTTGGCAAATTGTTCCATGGTCTCTCACCACCCGACTCGGGGCCGGGCTCATTATTGGTTCATGTGGACGTAATTTGCTATTTTAGCATGCTGGACCCCTCGCAGACCTCCCTATGCCGGAAGCACACTCCCCTAGCAACACCCCTGAATTGATCATTCACGCCCGCTGGATCGCCCAGGTGGAAACCCAGAGCTTGCTGGAGCACCACTGCGTGGTCATCGACAAGGGGATCATCAAGGACATCCTGCCCAGTCAACAGGCCAGGGAGTCTTACGCTCCAGCCAAACAAGTGGATTTGCAAGAGCACCTGCTTATCCCCGGTCTCATCAATCTGCACACCCATGCCGCCATGAGCCTGATGCGTGGCATTGCCGATGATCAGCCCCTAATGACCTGGCTACAGGAGCACATCTGGCCCGCCGAGGCAGCCCACGTGTCCCACCAGTTCGTCAAGGATGGAACCCGACTTGCCTGCGCTGAAATGTTGCTGGGCGGCATTACCTGCTTCAACGACATGTACTTCTTCCCGGAGGCTGCTGCCGAAGCCGTGGCTGAATCCGGCATGCGTGCCACCCTGGGCATGGTGACTCTGGAATTCCCCTCCGCCTTTGCCAGCGATGCCCAGGATTACCTTTCCAAAGGATTGGCCGCCCGGGATGCGTGGCGCAATCACCCGCTCATCCAATTCAGCCTGGCACCCCACGCCCCCTACACCGTCAGCGATGCCAGTTTCGAGAAAATTCAGACCCTGGCAGCCCAGCTGGAAATCCCCATCCATATTCACGTCCATGAAACCCAGGACGAACTCACGCTGCACCAGGAAGCCCATGGCTGCCGCCCCCTCACCCGCCTCAAGCACCTGGGGCTACTAAGCCCGCAAACCATCGGCGTTCATGCCGTACATTTGAACGACGAGGATATGGACAACCTGGCCCTACACGGTTGCCATGTAGCCCACTGCCCCACTTCCAACATGAAACTTGGCAGCGGCATATCGCCAACAACCAGACTGATTCACCACAATATCAATCTGGGGCTGGGGACCGATGGTGCCGCCAGCAACAATCGACTTGATCTATTCCAGGAAATGCGTCTTGCCAGTTTATTGGCTAAAGGCAGCACCCATGATGCGGCGGCCATTCCTGCCTGGCATGCGCTGCAAATGGCCACCCTAAACGGCGCCAAAGCATTAGGACTGGAAAAAACCATAGGTTCTATTACCATGGGGAAACAGGCTGATCTTTGCGCCGTTCGCATGGACTCCCTGGAGCTTTCACCTTGTTTTGATCCCGTTTCGCACCTCATTAATTGCACAGGTCGCGAACATGTCACACATGTATGGGTTAATGGTCAGTGTTGCGTTTTCGACAAGCAGTTGCTCCTTATGGACACTGCAAGTTTGAAAAATTCCGTACGCCTATGGCAGAATAGAATAGGGTCTAGCCTAAAGTCCTAAGGGTAAAACGTAATTACAACGCCCATGACCAAGGCCTGATTTAGGTGTTTTTGTCTTAAATATATTTGCGAGGAAACGAGATGATCAAAAAGTTCGCCCAGAAGTCCATCGCCGTCGCCCTGCTGGCCAGCCTCGGTGTTGCCGCTGGCATGGCTCAGGCTCAAGACCGTGTTTACGTGATCGACCAACGTGGTGAAGTAGCCACCAGCGGTGCCGGCCTGTGCTGGCGCACTGGCTACTGGACCCCCGCTGCTGCTGCCAACGATCCCGCTGGCTGCCAGTGCGACAAGGACCTGCTGCCCGCTGACAAGTGTGCTGGTGGTGCCTCCAAGGCTGGTTCCGGCGTGAAGCCCTCCGGCGACAAGATCACCCTGGCTGCTGACGCCCTGTTCGACTTCGACAAGGCTGTGCTGCGCCCCGAAGGTAAGGCCAAGCTGGACGAAGTGGCTGCCAAGGCTCAGCAACTGAAGCTGGAAGTGATCCTGGCTGTTGGTCACACCGACCGCATCGGTAAGGATGCCTACAACCAGAAGCTGTCCGAGAAGCGTGCCGCTTCCGTGAAGGAATACCTGGTTTCCAAGGGTATCGAAGCCAACCGCGTTTACACCGAAGGCAAGGGTGAAACCCAGCCCGTGACCGGTGACAAGTGCAAGAAGATGGGTGCTGAAAGCGGCCGCAACAAGAAGCTGGTCGACTGCCTGCAACCCGATCGTCGCGTTGACATCGAAGTGATCGGCACCAAGTAATCTTTGCCGCTTCGCAAAAAGCCCTGCTCGCGCAGGGCTTTTTTATTTGAACTATTTGTCTGAACCCATTGCTCCGGAATAAATCATGACCAATGCCGATCCTCGGGAACTACAGAAATTTGGCGATCTGGCCCACCGCTGGTGGGACCCCAATAGCGAGTTCCGCCCCCTGCACGAAATCAATCCCCTGCGCCTGGACTGGATTGATCAGCAAGTAGGATTGGCCGGTAAAAAAGTCATCGATGTGGGCTGCGGTGGCGGACTGCTCTCTGAAGGCATGGCCGCCCGCGGCGCCCAGGTCACCGGCATCGATCTTTCGGAAAAGCCCCTGGGAGTCGCTCGCCTGCACCTGCTCGAGAGCGGTCTGACCGTGGATTATCGGCAAATTTCCGCCGAAGCCATGGCTACTGAACAACCCGGTCAATACGATGTGGTCACCTGCCTGGAAATGCTCGAACACGTCCCAGACCCCATCAGCACCCTGCGGGCCTGCAGCCAACTGGTCAAACCCGGTGGCACGGTCTTTCTCTCCACCATCAACCGCAACCCCAAAGCCTATCTGTTTGCGGTGTTTGGCGCCGAGTACATCCTGCAACTCCTCCCCAAGGGGACCCACGATTACGCCCGTTTCATCAAGCCTTCCGAACTGGCGCGCTGGAGCCGCATGGCAGGACTCAGTCCGGAAGCCCCCATTGGTTTGAGCTACAACCCCTTCACCAAAATCTACAGCCTGGGCGACGACACCAGCGTCAACTACCTGATGGCCGCCACCCGCTAACGAACTCAGGAGCTGCAGGACAACATGGAACAGCCCGGTTTATGCCGGGCCCATTCCGGACGCAGCCCCTGATAGGCCTCCTTGCCAGCCTGCTCGTCATAGGGATGACGCAAGACATCCAGAAGGCGCTCCACACTTGCATCATCTCCCGCCATAACCTCATCAATCGCCTGTTGCGCCAGGTAATTCCGCAGGACATAGCGGGGATTAAACGTGTTCATGCGCTGCCGACGCTCCGCATCGGGCAATCCTTCCTGCCTCAGCCGTGCTCCATAGCGCGCCAGCCAATCCGCCAGAGCCGGCCGACAAGCCTCCCAAGCACCAGGGTCGTAAGCGGAAGGGCTCAATACATCCACATCCGGGCTATCAGCCGATAGTTTTCCCAGACTCCGGAAAAACTCAGTCATATCCAGTCCGCCCTGCTCCATCAACGCCAGCGCCTGATTCACCAATTCAGTTTCCTCAGGGCGCCACTGGGAAAAACCGAATTTTCCAGAGAATAGTCGGGACAACTCCCTGTCGTAGGTCTGATCAAACTCTTCCAGCCCTGCCGCCAGACTTCCCGGACGGGAATTGAGCATTTCCAAGGCTTCCGCCAAGCGTTCCAGATTCCAGCGCGCTATCTGGGGCTGACGACCAAAACAGTAGCGCCGTCCCTCCGCATCGGTCGTATTGGGCGTCCAGCTCGGATCAAAATCTTCCAGCCAGCCATAGGGACCGTAATCGATGGTCAGTCCCAGTATGGACATGTTGTCCGTATTCATGACGCCATGGACGAAGCCCACCTGCATCCAGCGAGCCACCAGCAACCCGGTACGTCGGCAAACCTCTGCAAACAGTTCATGAATACGACGCTCCGGTGCACATTCCAGCTCCGGAAAATCCCGCGCCAACACGAAATCCAGGAGTTGACGCAACAAGGCCGTATCACCACGACTCGCCGGCAGCTGGAAATGCCCAAAACGGATGAAGGACGGTGCCACCCGACAAACTATGGCTCCCGGCTCCAGTTGTGGATGCCCGTCATAGAACATGTCCCGCAACACGCCCTCCCCCGTCAGAACCAGACTTAGCGCGCGGGTGGTGGGAATACCCAAATGATGCATGGCCTCACTACAGAGAAACTCCCTCAGGGATGAGCGCAACACGGCCCGTCCATCAGCCCGGCGTGAATAGGGCGTGGGACCAGCCCCCTTGAGTTGCAATTCCTGACGCCTACCCTGGCGGTCCACAGCCTCACCCAGGCTGATCGCTCGACCATCCCCCAACTGTCCCGCCCAATAGCCGAACTGGTGCCCCCCATAACAGGAGGCAAAAGGCTGCATGCCCGGCATCAGCCGATTTCCGGCCAGGGTTTCAACCCAATCGGACTGTTTCAAATCCTCAGGGCGTACCCCCAACACCCCAGCCATTTCGGAAGAAATCGCAAGCAAACGAGGGGCTTTTACTGGCGTCGGGGAGACCGCACTCCAGAAAGCTCCCTCCACCTGCCGAACCGAGTTACTGGATTCCGGATCGCCCGGCAATTCGTGGCAAAAACGATTATCAAAATGCAGCATGCTCATCTCCATGACTTCACAGACAGACCATG
>QKDJ01000112.1 GCA_003252145.1 Azovibrio restrictus | reverse complement strand
GAGACGCAGATGCTGACCGTGCAGGGCGGAGAACACCGCATCGTCCAGACGCACCGCATCGCCCAGGGCGTCCAGGGTGTAATACAGGCGGGCCAGGTTGCCCCAGGCGGCATTCCAGACCACGGGAATCTTGCGGAACACCACATCGGCGGGCAGCTTGGCCGCCCAGGCCTTCACGATGGGGTTGAAGTCGTTGCAATGACCGCAGCCGTAGGAGAAGAACTCGATTACTTCAATCTTCTTGGGGTCTTCCTTGGGCTGGGGTTGCTCGAGCAGCAGGTAATCCCGGCCTTGAGTCTGGGCCATGGCACGGGAAGCCAGAGGCGTCAGGGCCAGCAGGGCAGAGGCTGTCAGGAAGGAACGGCGGTTCTGAGTCATGTTTTACTCCTTACCCACAAGGGTGGTTTCAACGCCAGCCTTGGCCAGTTCGGCACGGACCTTGTTGGCATCTTCAATCTTGGTGTAGGGGCCCAGGCGCAGGCGGAAGAAGGTCTTGTCCTGAACCATCACCTGCTGCACATTGGCTTCCAGGCCCATCATGGCCAGGTTGGCCTTCAGGTTATCGGCCTCTTGGGCGCGGCTGAAAGAGCCCGCTTGCAGGAAATGGGGCTTGCCTTGCTTTTCAGCGGCCTCGGGTTTGGCGGCCTGGACCGGTTTGACGTCGGCAGGAGCCGGGGGTTCCTTGCCCGGATTGGCTTCGGTCTTGCCCGGCAGAATGTCGTAAAACTGGAAGCGCTTCTCGGGCACAGGGTCCCCGGGCTTGCCGGGCAGGGCCATGGGAGGCTGGTTCGGATTAGCCGTATTGCCCGGGGCCGGTTGCACCTTGTTTACGAAAGGCACCGGGGTTTTGTTCATGTACCAGACCACGCCGGCGGCGATCAGTACCCCCAGCACCAGGCCGATGAACATGCCGACCAGGGTACCTCCACCGGATTTCTTCCTGGGGGCGGGTTTCCTGGATTTCGTTTCACGACTCATGACGGCTCCTTACATGCTGGCCGGGCAGGATACACCCAGCATATTCATACCATTGCGGATGACCTGACGGACGGCAGCTGCCAGCGACACGCGGGCCAGCTTGAGTTCCTCGTCGTCCACCAGCATGCGCTCGGCGTTGTACCAGGCGTGGAATTCGGCAGCCACGTCCTTCAGGTAAAAAGCTACCTGATGGGGGGCCAGATCCCGGGCAGCGGCTTCAATCACCTCGGGGAATTCGGAGAGCTTGGCAGCCAGAGCCAGTTCCCGGGGATTGTCCAGGCGGGCCAGATTGGCTTCCGTCAGACTGCTTTCATCGCCAGCCCATTGATTCATGACCGAGCACACCCGGGCGTGGGCGTACTGGATGTAATACACGGGGTTTTCGTTGGTCTGGCTCTTGGCCAGGTCCAGATCGAAGTCCAGATGTTGGTCGGCCTTGCGCAGCACATAGAAGAAGCGGCAGGCATCGTTGCCCACTTCGGCGCGCAGGTCCCGCAGGGTGACGAACTCGCCGGAGCGGGTGGACATGGAGGCCTTCTGGCCGTTGCGGTAGAGCACGGCGAACTGCACCAGGGCCACCTGGAGTTTTTCCGCATCCAGATCCAGTGCCTGGATAGCGCCCTTCACCCGGGGGATATAACCGTGATGGTCGGCGCCCCAGATGTTGATGACCTTGTCGAAGCCCCGCTCGAATTTGTTCAGGTGATAGGCGATGTCGGACGCAAAGTAGGTGTAGATGCCGTTGTCCCGCTGTACCACCCGGTCCTTCTCGTCGCCGAAGGCGGTGGATTTGAACCACTTGGCGCCGTTCTGCACGTAGAGGTGACCCGCCTGTTCCAGCTTGTCCACGCAGCGGGCCACCAGACCCGTGTCGAACAGGGACTTTTCCGAGAACCACACGTCGAAATGGACGCCGAATTCCTCCAGGTCGCTGCGACCGTCGGAGAGTTGTTCGGTTAGGGCATGCTGATGCACCCCGTGCCAGTCTTCGCCCAGCAGCTTCTTGCCGTTGGCGATCAGGGCATCCAGATGCTGCTCTCGCTGGGTCTTGGCTTCCGGGTCGTCCCGCAATCCATCGGGCAAACCTGGGGTGCCTTCCAGTACGGCATCGGCCGTGCGGACGTAGCGGTCGGCCCGGGCTGTTTTCAGCTGCTCGGCCATGGTGCGCACATAGTCGCCCTGGTAGCCGTTGGGGGGGAAAGCAATGCCGCTAACCCCGTTCATTTCCAGATAGCGCAGCCAAGTGGAGACGGCCAGGATGTCCATCTGCCGGCCCGCATCGTTCACGTAATATTCCCGGGTCACATCCCAACCGGCGTAGGCCAGCAGGCTGGAAAGGGAAGCCCCGTAGGCAGCGCCCCGGCCGTGGCCCACATGCAGCGGCCCCGTGGGGTTGGCGGACACGAACTCCACCTGCACCTTCTTGCCGCCGCCCAGGGTGGAGCGGCCATAGGCTTCGCCGGTGGTCAGCACGGTTTTCACAATATCCGTCTTGGCGCCAGCGTCCAGAGTGAAATTGATGAAACCGGCGCCCGCCACTTCGGCCTTGGTCACCAGTTTGGAGGGAGGCAGTTCAGCCACCAGGCGTTGAGCGATTTCCCGGGGATTCTTCTTCAGGGCCCGGGCCAGTTGCATGGCCAGGTTGGTGGCGAAATCCCCGTGGGTCGGGTCCCGAGGGCGTTCCAGCTGGATGGGGGTATCGGTGGCTTCGGGGGCGACACTGGCCAGGGCTTGTTGCAGCAGTGCCGTCAGTTCGGTCTTGGAATCGTGGGCCATTGAAAAGTCTGGCAAAAATCAAAGGTCGGATTATAACCGCCCTGACGGTACCAGCCGGGTTCCTTTGCGGTTTCGCTAAAACATGAGGGAAAGTCCTGCAAAAGACGGACTTTGGCCTGTTTTCCGGCTACACTTTCCGGCTTGATCCCGGACTCATGCCATGCGTATTTTCCGCCTTCTCAAGATTCTTTCCGTAGCCAGTCGTTACGGCTTGGACTCCATGGTCCTGGAGTTGGAGCCATCCGGGCGTCTGGCCCGCCTGGCCAATGCCCTGCAATTCTGGCGCGACCTGTCCCAGCCACGGGCGGTGCGTTTGCGGCTGGCCCTGGAGAATCTGGGCCCCATTTTCGTCAAGTTCGGCCAGGTGCTCTCCACTCGCCGGGATCTGCTGCCCGCGGATATCGCCGATGAACTGGCCCGTCTTCAGGACCGGGTGCCGCCCTTTCGCTCCGAACTGGCCCTGAAGGAAATCGAAAAGGCCTACGGCAAGCCCGCCTCCGAAGTCTTCACCGAGTTTGATGCCACTCCCGTGGCGTCCGCTTCCATCGCCCAGGTCCATTTTGCCCGCCTGCCCAATGGCACGGATGTGGCCGTGAAAATCCTGCGGCCCAATATGCGCGGGGTTATCGAGCACGATCTGGCCCTGATGGATGCAGCAGCCATGCTGCTGGAAAAGGTCTGGGCCGATGGCAAGCGCCTGAAGCCCCGGGAGGTGGTGGCCGAATTCGCCAAGTATCTGCGCGACGAACTGGACCTGATGCGGGAAGCTGCCAACTGCTCCCAATTGCGGCGTAACTTCGAAGGCTCGGAGTTGCTCATCGTTCCCGAGGTGTTCTGGGATTGGTGCACGCCGACGGTGATGGTGATGGAGCGCATGTACGGCACGCCCATATCCCGCATCGAAGCCCTGCGGGAGCAAGGGATTGATCTGGAGCGGCTCTCCATGGCCGGGGTGGAAATCTTCTTCACCCAGGTGTTCCGGGATGGCTTCTTTCATGCGGACATGCATCCGGGCAATATTTTTGTGCATCCGGACGGGCGTTACATCGCCCTGGATTTCGGCATCGTCGGCACCCTGACCGATACGGACAAGAACTACCTGGCTCAGAACTTCCTGGCTTTCTTCCGCCGGGACTACAAACGGGTGGCCGAGGCCCATATCGAATCCGGCTGGGCGCCGGCCAATACCCGGGTGGATGAATTCGAGGCGGCCATTCGGGCCGTCTGCGAACCCATTTTTGACCGACCGCTGAGGGATATTTCCTTTGGCAAGGTGCTGTTGCGCCTGTTCCAGACCAGCCGCCGCTTTAATGTGGAAATCCAGCCCCAACTGGTGATGTTGCAGAAAACCCTGCTCAATATCGAAGGCCTGGGGCGGCAGCTGGACCCGGATCTGGATTTGTGGAAGACCGCAAAACCCTTCCTGGAGCGCTGGATGAGCGAACAGCTGGGCTGGCGCGGCGTGATGAAGGGCATGCAGCAGGAGGCGCCCCAATGGGCTCGCACCCTGCCTCAATTGCCTCGCCTGGTACATCAGGCCTTGGCTCGTCCGCCCAAGGATGATCTGGCGCCCCAGCTCGCGCAACTCGTTGCGGCCCAACAACAGCAGAATCGCTGGCTGCTGGTTATTGCCCTGTTGCTGGCCCTGATCGCTGCGGCCCTGTACCTCTGATGAGCGCCACTAAAACCCCCGTATCGGAATGCTTTACTGAGGATCATGTCCAGCAATGGCTGGGCGAGGCCACCGTTAAAAAGGGCGAGGGCTATCTGGAGGCAGTGTCCGAACTGGACGTGAAGGAACAGCGCATCGTGGCCCAGGTCCAGGGATCGGCGGCTCAGCCTTACCGGGTCTTGATCCATTTTCTCGGCAAGACGCCGGACGAGGGGATTTCCGCCGGTTGTACCTGTCCGGTACGGCATCATTGCAAGCATGCGGCGGCGGTGCTGCTCAAGGCCCTGGATGAACGGGCCAACCCTGAACGGGTTTCTCCCGGGGTGTTGTCCTGGCTCACCGATCTGCGCCGACTCAGTCAGGCGGTGGAAAAAACTAGCAAGAGCCGGGCATCGGGCCAGGCCAAGGTCAGACTGTTCTATCAGCTGGAGTGGCTGCAGGCGGAAGTGCGGGTGCGGCCCTTGAAAGGGGCCAGGCCCGATACAGCCAAGCCCTGGACCTTGACGGAAAAGGCCCTGGTACAGCCCCCCCAGTTCATTGAGGATGATGATCTGCCCATACTGCGACTGCTGTGGGCAGCCCGGAATCCGTACTTCTCTCAAGATGGGTTCACTCTCACCCCTCAGAAGGGTGCCGAGCTGCTGCAAAAGCTGGCGGGCAGTGGCCGCCTGATTGCCGGCTCCCCTCCTGTTACCCTGGCGGAAGGCCCGTCACGGCCTGGACAGATTGCCTGGCAGGCCGAAGGCCAGGGCTTGCAACATCCCCGGCTGCTGGCCCAGCCCGAGGCTACTCGGATCATTCCCACGCTGCCGCCCTGGTATCTGGATATGGAAGAGGCCTGGGTCGGTCCCTTGATTCTCGACATGTCTTCCGACATGGCCGAAAAACTTCTGAGTCTGCCGCCCCTTTCGCCGCGGGAGGCCGCTCTGGTGGCCGATGCCCTGGCTGAAGTGGCCCCGGGTGTGCCCAAGCCGGCCCGGGACCTGGAGGCCCAGTGCCGGCAGTTGGATGTGCCGCCCGAAGGTAGTCTGCATCTGGATACCCTGGATATTCATGGCATCCGGGGCTGGCGGGATTATTCGGCCAATTTCAACGCCCATGCCTTTGACTACGCCGAAGCCTTTCTCCGCTATGGAGACATCGTCCTGGCCTTTGATGACCCTCGGGAATACGTGACCCTGCCCAGTGGCGAACTGGTGCATCTGCAACGCAAGCCGGAGGCCGAGGCCCTGTTGCTGGATGAGCTGGCGCAGCTGGGGCTGGAGTCGGTGCCCGGGCAGGTGCTCTACTGCTTCGGCAAGCGGCCGGCGAAAATCTATGGCCTGGCCTCGGAAGAGGCCTGGGAAGACTTCATGGACGAAGGGGTGTCCACTCTGGAGGATTCCGGCTGGCAGGTGAATTTCGCGCCCCATTTCCGCCATCACTATCTGGAGGTGGATGCCTGGGAAGCAGACCTGCAGGAAGGCAGCGGAGGCTGGCTCGATCTGGACATGGGCGTGGTGGTGGAAGGCCAACGCCTGCCTTTGGCACCCTTGCTGGCGGACCTGTTCCGTCGGGACCCCCGTTGGTTGGATGCCATTTCATTGGCGGACATTTCCCCCGACGAAGGTATTGAACTGGTAACCGAGGATGAGCGGCGCCTGCGGGTGCCGGCCGAGCGCCTCAAACCCC
>QKDJ01000105.1 GCA_003252145.1 Azovibrio restrictus | reverse complement strand
AAGTTGTAAGGCATCTGAGTAATCAGATGTGAGTAGTTTGGAGTGGTAGTTCAGTTGGTTAGAATACCGGCCTGTCACGCCGGGGGTCGCGGGTTCGAGTCCCGTCCACTCCGCCAAAACACCTTGAAAAAGCCGACAAAAGTCGGCTTTTTCGCTTTTGCGGGTTACACAATCATGACAATCCGCATCATCTGTTGCCAGGGCAGTTTATAATCCCATCATTGGTCAAGGGTCATGGGCATGTCCCGGCCAGAAATAAAGGATGCCTGATGAAGATGCCGCTTTATGCCTCACTCCTGCGCCACCTCACCTTTTGCATCGCTGTTTTTCTCTCCTGTTCCCTTCCCCTTCATGCCGCTACCGATCAGCCGCCTCTGGAACACGAGGAACTGAGCCAAGCTCCCCAGATTCCTCAAGCTGTTGACCTGACAGCCCCCACCGAAGATTTGTGGGTCCGCATCCGTAACGGGTTTGGCATGCCCAACCTGCACAACGACTTGGTCCTGCGGAACCAGCAGTATTACCAGACCCGCCCTGAATATCTCCGCCGCATGGTGGAACGTAGCCGCCCCTATTTGCATCACATCGTGGATGAATTGGAGAAACGGGGCATGCCCACGGAACTGGCCCTACTCCCCATGGTGGAGAGTGCCTACAACCCCATGGCCTATTCTCCCGCCCACGCCTCCGGCCTTTGGCAGTTCATTCCCTCCACGGGCAAGAACTACAACCTGGAGCAGAACTGGTGGCACGACCAACGCCGGGATATCGTGGCCTCCACCAGCGCCGCATTGGATTATCTCCAGTACATCTATGAAATGCATGGGGATTGGCATCTGGCCCTGGCGTCCTATAACTGGGGTGAAGGTGCTGTCGGTCGGGCCATTGCAAAGAACGAGTCCAAAGGTTTGCCGACGGACTATGCCAACCTCACCATGCCCAACGAGACCCGCAATTACGTTCCCAAATTGCAGGCCCTCAAAAATATTTTAGGTAATCCTCGCCTGATGGCGGAATTGCAGATCCCAGCGGTTCCCAACCAGCCCTACTTCCGTACGGTGGTTACGGAAACCCCCATCGACATCAAGTTGGCCGCCCAGTTTGCCGGGCTAAGCCAGGAAGAATTCGTTGCCTTGAACCCGGCTCACAATCGCCCGGTAATCCAGGCAGATGCCACGCTGGTCATTCCGGCAGACAAGGTGGAAAGCTTTAAAAGCGGCTTGGCCGCTCATGATGAACCGCTCAGTCACTGGAAGGCCTATGCCCTGCAACCTGGTGAAAACCTGGAACAAGTGGCCCCACGTTTTGGCATCAGCCTGGCTGACTTGAAACGCATCAATGGCCTGCATGGCCGGGTTCGGACCAGTCCAGGCCAGACATTGCTGGTTCCTGTTGCAGGAGGCGACGAACCCGGACTGGAGGTTTCCACCCCACCGGTGCTCCCCACTGTCGCTCAGACCCAACGCGCAGCGCCCGTTGCACCCGCTCGTTTTCATACGCTACAGCGTGGCGAAACCCTGCTAGCCGTTGCTCGCCGCTACGACATGAGCGTGGCTGAGCTGAAGTTGCTTAATAAACTCAAAAACAACAACGTCCGTGCTGGTGCCCGCCTGACCATCAGTAATGGCGGCCCCGTACTCGCCAGTCTAACTACGCCTCAAACCAAGACCAGCGATCCTATTATTCTGGCTAAAGCGCAGGCTACTAGCGCACCTCAAGTAAGCAAAGCTGTTGTTCGGCAGGCTGGCGCAAAATCCGGCCCCAAGATTGCCCATCACAAGGTTCGAAAAGGCGATACCCTGTTCTCCATTGCCAAGCACTACAACGTGGAACTGGACGATCTCAAACGCTGGAACAAGCTGGCCGGCAGCCACCTCAAGATAGGCACGACCCTCACCATTCAGCTGGATAGCTGATCAGCTATACAGATGGCAGGCTACCTGCCGACCATCAGCAAGGTTTAACGCCTCCGGATAACGCTCCTGACAGACAGGCATGGCCTTGGGACAGCGCGGATGGAAATGACATCCCCTGGGGGGCTTAGCCGGCGAAGGGGTCTCTCCCTCAAGCCGGATTACATGCCCCGCCCCTTCGATCTTGGGCACCGCTGAAAGCAGGGCCTGGGTGTAGGGATGGGCCGCCTGCCCCAACACCGCCTCCACACTCCCCTGCTCCACGATACGCCCCAGGTACATGACCGCCACCTCATGGGCCAGGTACTCCACCACGGCAAAATTATGGGTGATGAACAGGTAAGCGACCTGTAGCTCCTGCTGCAGATCTCGAAGCAGATTGAGAATCTGGGCCTGGACGGACACATCCAACGCTGAAGTGGGTTCATCGCAGATCAGCACCTGAGGCGACACGGCCAAAGCCCTGGCGATGGCAATACGCTGGCGTTGCCCGCCGGAAAACTCGTGGGGGTAGCGATCTAAGGCATCCCCTTTGAGCCCCACCTGTTCAAGCAATCCGGCACAGGCCTGGCGCCCGTCTTTAGCTGAAGCGGCAATACCCAGAGCCTGAATGCCTTCGAGCAGAATATCGCCCACGGTCATCCGTGGATTCAATGAAGCAAAGGGATCCTGGAACACCATCTGCATGCGGCGGCGCCACTCCCTGGCATCACTACCTGCCCGGGTAAAAGGCTGGCCCTGCCAGAATACATTCCCTCCTGTGGCGGGAATCAGCTGCATCAATGCCTTGCCCACGGTGGTTTTGCCACAGCCTGACTCACCCACCAGGGCCAGGGTACGTCCGGGTGACAGACTCAGGCTGACACCGTCCACTGCGCGCACATGGGCATGGACCCGCTGCAAAATGCCCTTGCGCAGGGGCAAGTGCACCTGCAGGGCATCAAGCTCCAACAAGGCCGCTTCTGCCTGCGTATGGTCAGGCAGAACTGCAGCAGCCCCATCAGCTTCCCGAGCCACGTCACTTTCCCCCGGGAAATAACAACGAACCTGAATCTGCTCACCGAGTAGCTCTGGCGCTTGCTCCGTGCAGATGGCTTGCGCCCGAGTGCAACGGGTAGCAAAACGGCAGGCCTTGGGCATGGCCCCCAAGGCCGGCACCTGTCCTGACAGGGCTTGAAGCCGCCGCCCTCTTCCCACGGCCTCTGGGAGCGCCGCAAACAAGGCCTGACTGTAGGGATGTTGGGGGGCCCTAAAGAAAGCATCCCGGCTGCCATACTCCACCAGTTGCCCGGCATACATCACCCCCACCTGATGGGCCATGCGGGACACCACGCCCAGATCATGGGTAATGAGCAGCATGGCCATACCCCGTTGGGCCTGAAGGGATACCAGCAGATCAAGAATTTGGGACTGAACCGTCACATCCAGGGCGGTGGTGGGTTCATCAGCAATCAGCAGTTCCGGCTCTCCGGCCAGAGCGATGGCGATCATCACCCGCTGCTTCATGCCCCCGGACAGCTGGAACGGGTATTCATCCAAGCGCCGGGCCGGGTCGGCAATACCCACCTGACGCAACAGATCTTCAGCTCGTTCCCGCACCTCCCTGGCCTTCAAACCCAGGTGGCGGGCCAGCACCTCGCCAATCTGCTGCCCCACGGTCAGCACCGGATTCAGACTGGTGGCCGGCTCCTGAAAGATCATGGCCATGCCACCACCCCGGAGTTGGCGCATATGGGATTCAGGCAAGCTCAGTAGATCACGCCCCTGAAAAATCACCTGTCCATTACTGATACTCACTGCAGAGGGCAGCAAACGCATGAGTGCCTGGGCGGTCAGGGATTTTCCGCAGCCGGACTCCCCCACCAGAGCCAAAGTCTCCCCAGCCTTCAGGCTGAACGACATCCCTTCCACCGCCGGAATGGCATTCCCCCCCCGGCCTATGGCCAGAGACAGATCACGGATATGGAGTAAAGAGTCAGTCATAGCGAGGATCAAAGGCGTCACGCACGGCATCGGCAAACAGATTGGCCGCCAACACCAGGACAAACATGAAGAGGAAAGCCGCAGTCAGGGACCACCATACGACCGGCTCACGCCCCAACTCCATGCGGGCATTGTTGATCATGGTGCCAAAACTGATCATGGCAGGGTCCACACCGATACCCACATAGGACAACACCGCCTCGGTCAGCACCAGACTGGAAAAATCCATCACCAAGGCAATCACCACGATATGCATGAGATTGGGCAGGATATGGCGGCCGATGATCCGCCCAGAGCTGACCCCGAAAGCCCGTGCTGCCTGGATGTATTCCAATTCCCTGAGCTTCAGGGTCTCGCCCCGCAGCAGACGGGCCAACCCGGTCCAACTGGTCATCCCCAAAATCGCGCAAAGTGCCAGCAAACGGAGGTCCGCCCGCTCGGCTGCCGTGGCAAACCAGTGGGCATGCGTGTCGATCACCACCTGCATCATGAGTACCGCAGCCGCAATCAGCAGCACTCCGGGAATGGAGTTGAGCACCGTATAGATGTACTGGATCACGTCATCCACCCAACCCCGGAAATAGCCGGCCACGATGCCCAGCAGCACCGCCATGGGCAGCATCACCAGGGTGGTGACCAAGCCAATCACCAGGGCCGTGCGTATGCTCTTCAGGACCTGGTAGAACACGTCCTGCCCCACCTTGTCCGTACCAAACACGTGGTAGCCCTCCGCCAGAAAGGCCAGAGGGAGAAACAGCAGTAACAGGACTCCAAGGCTAGCAAGCACGCCCCGCCAGGCCACGGCCGTCTCCCCACGCCAGATGGCGCGCCATGCCACCAAAATCCCGCTACCCGGCTCACGCTGAACCCGCATCGCCAGCAGCGCCGACAATCCACCCCACAGGAAAAGTGCCAACGCCAAACCAGCCAGGCTGCGCTGTAACAGGTCCTGGGCCAATTGATCCTCGTCATCTCCCAGATGAGCCCCTCCATATTTCAGGCGAGGATAATCACGGACCACTCCAGCCTCGGTCTCCAACGACTCCTTGGCGTACAGGCGGGTACTCAGGGGGGCTGAATAGGTTTTCTCATTGCGCTCCCGCAGGCTGGACAGCAGGGCATCCAGGACTGAATGCACCTCCACACCGTAGACCACTTCAGTCTGGCCGGGAGCAGCAGGCAGACGCAGACGGTAATGGAGGGAGTCCAGCAGCCCCACGATCAGGAACAGAAGCAACAAGGTGCCCGCCCCCATGGCCACACTCTTTTTCCCCATGCGTACCCAGGCCCGGCGCAGGTGCTCGGTTCGGGCCGACCACAGCCCCAAGCCTGCGGAACCCAGCACCAGCAACCAGAGCATCACGTCAGACCAGAGCAGGACAGGCTGAAAAGACATCATTCGAAGCGAATCCGGGGATCTACGAGGGTGTAGGAAATATCGGTGAGCATCAGACCCAGGATGTAGAGCACGGAACCGATGAATACCATGGAACGCACCACGGCAAAGTCCTGGGCATTGATGGCATCAATGGTGTAGCTGCCCAATCCGGGAATGCCGAAAAAGGACTCGGTCAGCAGGGAGCCCATAAACAACAGGGGAATCACCACCACCACACCCGTCAGGATGGGGATCATGGCGTTCTTGAGAATGTGCCGGAAAAACACCCAGGTTTCCGGCAGCCCCTTGGCCCGGGCCGTACGCACGTAATCCTTGTTCACTTCCTCAAGAAAGATGGTGCGATACCAACGGGTGGAGGAACCTATGCCCCCCAGTACTCCGATCAGTACCGGCAGCACCAGGAAGCGCCAAGCATCCAATCCCTCTCCAAAGCCAGAAATCGGTACCAGTTTCCACATTTTGGCCACCAGATACTGGCCCCCGATGATGTAGAAGAGACTGGAAATGGACATAAGGCCCACGCAGATCACTACGCCCCAGAAATCAAGAGGCGTAGCCCTGAAGAAAGCCAGAATCAGCGCCAGGGAAATGGTGACAAACAATCCCAGCAAAAAGGTAGGCAACGCAATGGCCAAGGAAGGCCCCATACGGGAAATAATCTCCCGGGAAATACCCCGACCGTCCTCGGCCCGGCCGAAGTCCCCCACGAACATGCGGGCCGACTTGTCGAAGAAGATGGTCCGGGAGGCCTTTTCAAAACCAGGGGCATCGCCGTTCCAGAACAGGGGGCGGTCATAACCCCGCTCTGCCTTCCA
>QKDJ01000049.1 GCA_003252145.1 Azovibrio restrictus | reverse complement strand
CATGTCCCGATTGTCGAAGCGGATCACCTGAAAGCCCTGAGCCACCAGCAGGCGCACCAGGCTCATGGGCCAGCGGGTCAGGGGCGTGCCCAGGCCCTGGATCAACAGGATGGCAGGATGGGCCGGGTCGCCGTAGCGTTCCGTTTCCAGTTGCAAGGCACCAGCGGTTACAAGGCTCACAGGATTTCCTCAAAAACCAAGGGCGCAGGCGGGTTTGCCCCGGCTGCGCCCTCAGATTGGTTTCAGACCGACTCAGGCATCAGCCGTTGAACCGGGCTTCCAGGGCAGCGATGGCGGGCAAGGTCTTGCCTTCCAGGAATTCCAGGAAGGCGCCGCCGCCGGTGGAGATGTAGCCCACGTCATCGGCAATGTGGAACTTGGCAATGGCGGCCAGGGTGTCGCCACCACCCGCGATGGAGAAGGCTTCCGAATGGGCAATGGCCGAGGCCATCATCTTGGTACCACCGGCGAACTGGGGCAGCTCGAACACCCCCACGGGACCGTTCCAGACGATGGTGCCCGCATTGGCGATGATTTCGGAAAGCTTGGCAGCGGTCTTGGGACCCACGTCCAGGATGCGGTCATGGGCGGACACGTCGTCCACGGAAATCTTGTTGGCCCGGGCCAGAGCGGAGACTTCGTCGGCCACCACCACGTCGGTGGGCAGGGGCACTTCGGCACCGCGCTCCTTCATGATGTCCATGATGGCGTGGGCTTCCTTGACCAGATCGGGCTCGGCCAGGGATTCGCCGATACGCTTGCCGTGGGCCAGCAGGAAGGTGTTGGCAATGCCGCCGCCGACAATCAGCTGATCCACCTTGTCAGCCAGGGACTTCAAAATGGTGAGCTTGGAGGACACTTTGGAACCACCCACGATGGCCACCAAGGGACGCTTGGGTTCATGCAGAGCCTTGCCCAGGGCGTCGATTTCGGCACCCATCAACATACCGGCGCAGGCCATGGGGGCGAACTGGGCGATGCCGTGGGTGGTGGCCTCGGCCCGGTGGGCAGTACCGAAAGCGTCATTCACATAGACGTCGCAGAGGGCGGCCATTTTCTTGGCCAGCTCTTCGTTATTCTTCTTCTCGCCCTTGTTGCAGCGGCAGTTTTCCAGCAGCACCACTTCACCGGGCTTCACCTCGAAACCGCCATCCACCCAGTTCTGCACCAGGCGCACGGGCTTGTGCAGGAGCTGACCCAGACGCACAGCCACGGGGGCCAGGGTGTCATCGGGGCCGATTTCCCCTTCGGTGGGGCGGCCCAGGTGGGAGGTGACCATTACGGCAGCACCCTTGTCCAGGCAGTACTGAATGGAGGGCAGAGACGCCTTGATGCGGGTATCTTCGGTGATATTGCCGGCTTCATCCTGGGGCACGTTCAAATCGGCACGAATGAAAACGCGTTTACCGGCCACATCCAGATCGGCGAGTTTCTTGACTTGCATGAAGGGTCTCCTGGTTTATTGCGGATTTTATGAAACAGCGGGCCAGAGGCTGCGCCAGTGCCGGGTCACATCCAGCATCCGATTGGCGAAGCCCCACTCGTTATCGAACCAGACCATGAGGTTGAGCAGCTGCGAGCCGATGTTGCGGCTCTGGCTGCCATCCACGATGGCGGAATGGGGGTCGTGATTGAAATCGATGGAGGCATGGGTTTCCTCCGAATAGGCCACCAGGCCCTTGAGAGGACCCGCCGCAGCCTGGGCCAGCAGACGGTTCACCTGGATGGCGCTCACGGGTTTGTCCAGGGCCAGCACCATGTCGATGGCCGACACATTGGTGGTAGGCACCCGGATGGCCTTGGCCTGGACCTTGCCGGCCAGACCGGGCAGCAGACGCTCCACCCCCCGGGCCAGGCCGGTGGACACGGGAATGATGGACTGCATGGCGGAACGGGTACGGCGCAGGTCCGTATGGTGATAGCCGTCAATCAGGGGCTGGTCGTTCATCACCGAATGGAGGGTGGTGAGCAGCACTTGAGACAGGCCCAGTTCCTTGTCCAGCAAATCCAGCAGGGGCACCACCGCATTGGTGGTACAGGACGCATTGGAGACGATGCGCTCAGTGCCACTGAGCAGGCCATGGTTGATGCCATAGACCACGGTGGCATCCACATCCTCGGCGCTGTTGGCCGGATGGGAGAGCAGAACCCGGGGGGCTCCTGCTGTCAGGAAGCGGGAAATTTCGCTGCGGTCGCTATAGCGACCAGAACACTCCACCACCAGATCAATGCCCAGGTCATCCCAGTCCAGGGCTTCCGGGGTGTCTGCATGGGTGACGGGAATAGCCCGGCCATCCATGAGCAGGTGATCTTCCCCGGCCTCCACCTGACCGGGGAAACGGCCGTGGGTGGAATCGAAGCGGGTCAGGTAGGCAATGCTGGCCAGGTCCGCCGGCTCGTTGATGGCCGCCACCAGCAACTCGTCCTGCAGGCCGGCTTCGTACAGGGCTCGCAGGAAGCAGCGCCCGATACGGCCGTAACCGTTAATGGCAAGACGGAGAGGAGGACGGGAACCGGACACGGAGCCAGGGAATAAAGTTGAAGGCAGAATTTTACAGGCTCGGCCAGATAAAGCCGAGTTTCTTGGACATCCTCGTGCCAGGGGCGGCAAAAAATACAGGCTTACCGGCAATAAACACTCACTGGCCCCAAGGATTTCCCTGCTAGCCAGCCATTTGCAGCCGGGAGCGCCACTGGTACGCAGCTTGCATATGGAGGAGCGATATCGTTTCCGGAGCCGCCTCCATGCGCATCGAAGAACAAGCCATTGGCCTCAACGCCATCCGCTTCACCAACACTCCACTAAGTAGCGCCTCCACAGGCAAGACTGACACCAGCTTCCAGTCCGCGCTGGCCGCCGCCCAGGCCGCACAGGAGGCGTCCAGCAAGGGACCGGCCACCTTTCAGACTCAGGACGAAAAGGCTGAAGCCGCTCAAGCAGCCCGGGAAGCGCTCTGGGCTGAATTCCGGGAATACATGGATAAAACACCGGCCGAGCAAATGCGGGAACAGGTTCTGAAGGAACTGGGTATTACTGAAGAAGAACTGGCTGCCATGCCCCCGGAAAAACGCCTGGCCATGGAAGACGAAATTGCCGATCGGATCAAGGAAAAGCTACTGGGCCAGCAACAGAACGGTACCGACGACGATCCCCTGCCTGCCCTGGCAAGTTCCCAGGACTCCCTTGACCCCATGCGGAGTCAGCTCCAGATCAATCCTTTTGCAGCCCTGAACCTGAGTAGCAACATCACCCAGGCTGGATAAGCTGAGCCCTGCCCTATCCCGCCAGAGGCGGGATAGGGCACCCAGGTCAAATTTTGAACCGGGCCACGCTACCTTGCATTTTGCGGGCAGTAGCATCCAGAGTTTCCGCTGCCTTGGAGGTTTCGTGGGCGATGGCACTCGCCTCCTCCGATTGAGTGGCAATCTGTTCAATTTTGACGGCCACGTCGGTCGAAGCGGTTGATTGCTCGCGCAGCCCATCATTCACGTCACTGACCACAGCAGCCACCTGCTGGGCCTTGGCGCGTAGTTCCGCAATGGCCAGACCGGCTTGTTGCGCCAGATCCACACTGCTATCCGCCAATTCAACACCTCGCGAAACCCCGCTGACCACCTGACTGGTGGATTGCTGAATCGAGCCAACCATGTTGCTGATTTCCCCGGTAGACACGGAGGTTCTTTCCGCCAGCTTGCGAACCTCGTCGGCCACCACCGCAAAACCGCGCCCACTCTCACCAGCCCGCGCCGCTTCAATGGCGGCATTCAGGGCCAGCAAATTGGTCTGATCGGCAATCTCCCGGATCACGGACACAATGCTGGAAATCTTTTCGGACTCATGCTTCAGGCTCTCAATCTGGGCTGCAGCATCGCGCACCACATCCGCCACCTGGTTGATACGGCTGATCAACATACTGATGGACTCATTGCCAGAACTTGCCTGGCTATCGGACTCACCGGCCAGGCGCGCAGCCTCATCCGTACAGTCGGACACATGATTGATGGAAACCGTCAGCTGCTCCACGTTCGCCGCGATGGTGGACGCCGCCGAACTCTGGATCGAAGCAGATTCGTCGATCATCTGCACGGAATGGTTGAGCGCACGGGAGGCTTCCAGCAACTGATTGGCCCCTCGCATGGACTCACCAATGGTCTCCCGCAGGGATTGCTGCATATTGCCCACAGCAAACAGCAGGCGACCGATTTCATCCTTGCCATTGGTGGGCACCTGCCCTGTCAGATCACCTGCCGCAATGCTTTCCGTTGCCTCCAGGGCACTGCGTAATTTCGCTCCCATTCGCAGGGCAATGAAGTAGGAGGCCAGCAGGGCCATCAAGGTGCCGCCCAGCAGCGCACCAATTGCCTGCATCAGGCCCGTTTGAATATTGGTGGAGGAGTGCTCGGCCAGGCTATCCGCCGCAGTACGATTGATCTGCATCAGCTCGTTGGTACGGTCACGCAACTGGTTTGCCGCCTTGACCCATTCCGTACGACGGATCTCCTGAGCCCCTGCCACCTCACCCTGAGCGACCAGGGCCATGGCTTTTTCCACGCTGGCCTTGTAGCCATCAGCGGCCTGTATGGCAGCAAGATAGACCTCCCGCTCCTTTTCGCTGGAAATCAATTTTTGATACTGAGTAAAGGACTCACGCAAGGCTCCATCAAGCTTTTCCAGATCTTTGGCCAGTTTGGCGGTCACTTCCGGTGAATCCGGCAGCATGTATTCCAGACTGCGAATCCGGTAACGCAAACGCAGCTCACTGATTTCACCCACAGCTTGAACAGAGGGAAGGCTATTTCCTGCCAACTCTTTTATATCGTCGCTAGCGGAATTCAGTTGAATGACCGAAAAAATTACCGCAGCAATCAAAATGCCGCCGCTGATGAAAAAATTGACGAGCAATTTGCTACGCAATGAGAGGTTGTCAAACCATTCCATTTTTTCTCCTTTGCTGACCCAATCCACCTGTTCTGCCGCGCAATGTATCAGACACCTATCCAACCCCAAAACTCACTCACAACAATGCGCGCCCACAACTCGAAAGCACAGAGTATCCATCTGATTTACATATGAAAATAATTCTCAAAATCAAAAATGCACACTCTATTCCTTGGGTGCAACAGTATTCTCTAAAACTCGATTACACAATCAGAAACTAACGAGCACCCCGGCACGAACTACCTCAACTTTTTCTGGCAACACCAATCCTGGGTCAGACAAGCCGGATGGCGATTTGCCCCAGCCCGTCCACGCCCCCCTCCAAGGTGTCCCCCTGCACCACCGTGGAAACCCCCGCCGGGGTGCCCGTGAAGATCAGATCACCGGGAGCCAGGCGCAGGTAGGTGGAAAGGTTGGCGATCACCTCGGCTACCTTCCAGCTCATCTGAGCCAGATCACCGGCCTGACGCCGTTCTCCGTTCACCTCCAGCCAGATGCTGCCCTGCTCCGGATGGCCACATTGCTCCACAGTCAGAATAGTGCCGATGGGGCCGGATTGATCAAAGCCCTTGCCCATGTCCCAGGGATGGGCCTTTTCCTTGGCCCGCTGCTGCAGGTCCCGCCGGGTCAGGTCGAAGCCCACTGCATAACCGAATACGGCTTCCAGAGCCTGACCTACAGGGATATTCAAGCCGCCATCCCCCAGTTCCCCCACCTGGGGTCCCAGGGCCACCACCAGCTCCACTTCGTGCTGGAGATTGCTGGTGGCGGGAGGATAGGCCACAGGTGCTGCCCCTGCGCCGGATACCGGCACCAGGGCATCAGCAGGCTTGCTGAAAAAGAAGGGGGGCTCCCGGGTATCCGCCCCCATTTCCTTGGCGTGGTCGGCGTAGTTACGGCCCACGCAATAGACCCGACGCACGGGGAATTGCTGATCACCCCCCTCGATAGGCAGGGTGACCAAGGGAGCAGGAGTAAAGGCATGAGACATGAAACACCTCGTTTTCTCAAACAACGGATACAAAAAAACCGCCTGGCGAACCGGGCGGTTTTTGTTCAAACAATAACTGACTTACTTGGCAGCCATCCAGGCCCGGGCGGCGTCCAGCATACGGCAGGAGTAACCCCACTCATTGTCGTACCAGGCCAGGACCTTCACCAAGGTGGAACCATCCTCAGCCTTCAGTACCCGGGTCT
>QKDJ01000185.1 GCA_003252145.1 Azovibrio restrictus | reverse complement strand
AGATGAAGCGCGCCAAGGAGCACAAGGCCCTGGTGGAAGGCCTGCAGAAAGGTGATGAAGTGGTGACCCAGGGCGGCGTGGCCGGTCGTGTCACCAAGGTGGGCGAGGCATATGTGGCCGTGGAAATCGCCGAAGGTACCGAAATGACCGTGCAACGCACGGCTGTCATGGTGGTGCTACCCAAGGGTACCCTGAAGTCCGCCCTTTAATGCTGCGCGACTGAGCCCGGGATTCGCACGGGGGGTGGTGGCTTCGGCCCCATCCCCTTTTCCCGTTTTGTCCTAGCCGGTTTTTTCTACCAGGTTTCCCATGAATCGCTATCCCCTCTGGAAATACATCACAGTGGCCGTGGCCCTGTTGATTGGTTTCATCTACACACTGCCCAATTTTTTCGGCGAAGCGCCGGCTGTGCAGGTTTCTTCTAATCGCGCCACCCTGAAGGTGGATGTAGGCACACTACCCCGTGTGGAACAAGTGCTGAGTCAGGCCCTGGTGAGCATGGATGGTGTATTCGTGGAGCCCAATGGCATCAAGGTCCGCCTGAAGGATTCGGAAACCCAGTTGAAGGCCAAGGATGCCCTGGAGCAGGCCCTTAATCCCGACCCGAGGAATCCGGACTACGTGGTGGCCCTGAACCTGCTCACCGCCTCGCCCAAATGGCTGACCGACATGGGTGCTCTGCCCATGTATCTGGGTCTGGACCTGCGCGGTGGGGTGCATTTCCTGCTGCAGGTGGATATGCCTGGCGCCGTGTTGAAGCGCCTGGACTCCGTGGGCGCCGATCTGCGCACCTTGCTGCGAGACGCCAATGTGCGCCATGGGGGCATCAACCGGGATGGGGATCGCATCCTCATCAACTTCCGTGATGCAGAAACCCTGGACAAGGCCCGGGCTGTGCTGGCCAAGGAAATGACGGACCTGCAGGTGGTGGAACAAGGGGCTGGCAGCAATCTGCGTCTGGCGGCCACCCTGCGTCCCGAAGCCCTGGTGAAGCTGCGTGAATACGCCCTGAAACAGAACATCAACACCCTGCATAACCGGATCAACGAGCTGGGGGTTTCCGAGCCCGTGATTGCCCAGCAGGGTGCCGACCGCATCGTGGTGCAACTGCCTGGCGTGCAGGATACGGCCAAGGCCAAGGACATCCTGGGCCGTACCGCCACCCTGGAAATTCGCATGGTGGATGACACCCCGGGCGCTCTGGAAGGTGCCTTGGCCGGTCAGGTGCCTTTCGGTGCCGAGCTGTACAACGACCGGGATGGTCGTCCCCTGCTGGTGAAAAAGCAGGTGGTGCTGACCGGTGAACGGCTCACCGACGCCCAGCCCGGTTTTGATGGCCAGACCCATGAACCGGCAGTGCACCTGACTCTGGACTCCGCTGGTGCCCGCATCTTCCGGGATGTGACCCGGGAAAGCGTGGGTAAGCGCATGGCCATCCTGCTTATTGAAAAGGGCCGTGGTGAAGTGGTGACCGCGCCGGTGATCCGCGCTGAAATCGGCGGTGGCCGGGTGCAGATTTCCGGTCGCATGACCACCCAGGAAGCCAGTGATACGGCCTTGCTGCTGCGGGCCGGCTCCCTGGCTGCACCCATGGAGATCGTGGAAGAGCGTACCGTGGGACCCTCCCTGGGGGCTGAGAACATCAAGAAGGGCTTCGATTCCACCCTCTGGGGTTTCGTGGCGATTGCCGTGTTCATGGTCATTTATTACCAGATCTTCGGGGTCATCTCGACCCTGGCCCTGGCGGCTAACCTGCTGTTCCTGGTGGCCCTGCTGTCCATGCTCCAGGCTACCCTGACCTTGCCGGGTATTGCGGCTATTGCCTTGACCCTGGGTATGGCCATTGACGCCAACGTGCTCATCAATGAACGCATCCGCGAGGAACTGCGCAACGGCATGCCGCCCCAGGCGGCCATCAGCGCCGGTTATGACCGGGCCTTCGACACCATTCTGGACTCCAATATCACCACCCTGATCGCCGGTCTGGCCCTGCTGATCTTCGGTTCCGGTCCGGTGCGGGGCTTTGCCATGGTGCACTGTCTGGGCATTCTCACCTCCATCTTCTCGGCGGTGGTGGTATCCCGTTCCCTGGTGAATCTGGTGTACGGACGGCAGAAGAAACTTACCCAGGTTTCCATTGGTCAGGTCTGGAAGCCTGAAAACGAGCAAGGCAAGTAAGGGAGCTACAACATGGAACTGTTCCGCATCAAAAAAGACATTCCCTTCATGCGCCATGCGCTGGTGTTCAACATCATCTCGCTGGTGACCTTCGTTCTGGCCGTGTTCTTCCTAGCTACCCGGGGCCTGAATCTGTCGGTGGAATTCACCGGCGGTACCCTGGTGGAAGTGAATTACGAGCAGCCCGCCGACCTGGAAAAGGTGCGCAGTGCCCTGGGCAACGCGGGTTATACGGACTTTGCCGTGCAGAACTTCGGTTCCGCCCGGGATGTGCTGATCCGCATTCCCTTGAAGCTGGACACCCAGGAGGATGAGGGCGCTGAAAAGGGCATTGCCCGTCAGGGTGAGCAGGTCATGGCGGCCCTGGACAAGGATGCTGCAGGCGCCAGCCTGCGCCGGGTGGAATTCGTGGGGCCCCAGGTGGGTAAGGAGCTGGCCGAAAATGGCGCGCTGGCCCTGCTGGTGGTGATCGTCGGCATCATGGTCTATCTGGCCTTCCGTTTTGAATGGCGTTTTTCCGTCTCCGCCATCATTGCCAACCTGCACGACGTGATCATCATCCTGGGCTTCTTCGCCTTCTTCCGCTGGGAGTTCTCCCTCTCGGTGCTGGCGGCAGTACTGGCGGTGCTGGGTTACTCGGTGAACGAATCCGTGGTGGTCTTTGACCGGGTCCGGGAAACCTTCAAGAAGGTGCGCGGCATGAGCACACCCCAGGTGCTGGATCACGCCATCACCAGCACCATTTCCCGGACCGTGATCACCCACGGCTCCACCCAGGTGATGGTGCTGTCCATGCTCATTTTCGGCGGCGAAACCCTCTATTACTTCTCTTTGGCCCTGACCATCGGCATCTGCTTCGGCATCTACTCCTCTGTGCTGGTGGCTTCGCCTCTGGTCATGTGGCTGGGGGTTTCCCGGGAGCAGTTCGTCAAGCCTCCCAAGGCCAAGGATCCCAATGTGAGTGAGGATGGGGCCTGCGTCTGAAGCAGACTTGATTTCTGCGAAAAGCCACGGCCCAGGCCGTGGCTTTTTTGTTACCGTCCATTACCGCAACATCATCCCGAGGTAGGCGCAGGTTATCCTTGCGCCTGAGAGAACAGCCCTGCAGGGCGAGGAGAACAGCATGCAGAAAATCAAGTTGTGGGACCTGCCCACCCGTCTGTTTCACTGGTTGCTTGTCGGGGCCATGGTGGCCTTGTTCATCACCGGGCAGATGGGCGGTAATGCCATCGAGCTGCACGGCAAGGTCGGCATTTTCGTGGTGGGACTGATTGTGTTTCGCCTGGTCTGGGGTTTCGTGGGCTCCACCTATGCCCGCTTCGGCCATTTCTTCCCCAGCCCGGCCCGGATCAAGGCTTATCTGGGGGGGGAGTGGAAGGGCCTGGGACACAACCCTCTGGGTGCCCTGTCCGTCTTCGCCCTGCTGGGCTTGGTGGGACTGCAGGCGGTGCTGGGGCTGTTTGCCAACGATGACATCGCGTTTCAAGGCCCCCTCTACGATCTGGTAGGGCGTGATCTGTCCGGACGCCTTACGGGCTTGCATCATCTGCTGGCCAACGGCTTGATGATACTGGTGGGGCTCCATGTGGCCGCCATCGTCTTCTATGTTCGCGCCAAGAAGGACAATCTGGTGAAGCCCATGATCACCGGGTGGAAGGAAGTCTCCCAGGGCGAAACCGCCAAGGGTGGCGGTCTGGTGGCTCTGGTACTGGCTCTGGCCCTGGCTGGTCTGGCCGTGTGGGGCGCCATGGGGAGCTGGATGCCTGCTCCCCCTCCGCCTGCTGCCGTGCAAACCCCCTCTTGGTAAGCCTGTCTCCTCTTGGAGTGCTCTTGAACTCATGCTGAGCCTGTCGTGACCACCATCAGTACCCTGTTCCTGCTGGCCGGCCTGCTGCTTTTCATCAGCGTGCTGGCCAGTCGCCTCTCGGCCCGTCTGGGCCTGCCCCTGCTGCTCCTGTTTCTGGGGGTGGGTATGCTGGCCGGGGAGGACGGCCCCGGGGGCATCCAGTTTGATGATTTCTTCACGGCTAATCTGGTTGGGCAGTTGGCCCTGGCGGTGATTCTCCTGGATGGGGGCTTGCGCACCGACAAGGCCAGTTTTCGTGTGGCCCTGAAACCGGCTGCGGTGCTGGCCACCTGGGGAGTGGTAGCCACCGTGGGCCTGCTGGGGATTTTTGCCACCTGGTTCCTGGATGTGGATTGGCGTTTCGGTCTGCTGCTGGCGGCTATCGTGGGGTCTACCGATGCGGCTGCAGTGTTCGCCCTGCTGCGCAACAGCGGGGTGCGGCTCAACGATCGGGTCAAGAGCACCCTGGAAATCGAGTCGGGCTCCAATGACCCCATGGCCATCCTGTTGGTCACCGTGCTGGTGGATGTTCTGCTGCATCCGGAACAGGCCGGGGTGGGCGGCTTGTTGGTACTGCTGCTCAAGCAGGCGGGGCTGGGGCTGTTGTTTGGTCTTGCCGGAGGCAAGGTGCTGGCCCTGTTGCTGAAGCGACTGAATCTGGCCGAAGGTTTGTACGCCCTGTTGATTCTTTCCGGTGGCTTGCTGGTGGTGGGGGCCGCCAATCTGCTGGAAGGCAGCGGCCTGCTGGCGGTCTATATCGCCGGGGTGATTGTGGGCAACCAGCGCAGTCACGCCACGGAACACGTGCTGCGGGTCATGGATGGTCTGGCCTGGCTGGCCCAGGCGGGCATGTTCGTGGTGTTGGGTTTGCTGGTGACCCCTTCCCATCTGGCCAACTACACCTGGCAGGCTCTGGGCGTGGCCCTGTTCCTGATGCTGGTGGCCCGTCCCCTGGCCGTGGCGAGCGGCCTGCTGCCCTTTCGCTATCAACCGCGGGAAGTGGCGTTTGTGAGCTGGGTGGGGTTGCGAGGGGCTGTGCCGGTGGTCCTGGCTATCGTACCGGTGGTCATGGGTGTGCCGGATTCCAAGCTTCTGTTCGACATCGCCTTTACCGTGGTGCTCCTCTCCCTGCTGGTGCAAGGCGCCACCATCCCGGCGGCGGCCCGGCTGTTGCGCATGGAGCTGCCCCCCCGGGACGAGCCCTCCGATCGACGTCAGGTCTGGGTGGGGGAGGAGGCTGCGCTGCCCATGTTCGAATACCGGGTAGCCCTGGATTCCCAGGCGGAGGGGCGCCATCCCGATGAATTGGCCGAGGCTTTCGTAGGGGCGGATATTCGCTGCATCGCTCTGGTGCGCCAGGGCGTGCTGGTGCCCATGGCCCCGGATTTGCGTTTGCGGCCCAAGGATTCCGTCTGGTTCATCGCGCCCGAGGGCGTGGCGGATGCCTTGGCCCGGGTCTTTGGCAGCGCAGCCCAGGACATGGGACGCAATGCCCAGTTTTTCGGCGAATTTACCGTGGCGCCCGATTGCCAGGCGGGCGATCTGGCCATGGCCTACGGCTTGCGCCTGGAGCCCAGTGAAGTGTCCCTGCGCCTGGATCGGGTGCTGGAATCCCGCCTGGGGCGGCCCGCCGTGGTGGGGGACCGGGTTCAGATCAGTGGATTCGTGCTGGTGGTGCGGGAAATGGGGTCCCAAGGTCAGATTGGCAGTATCGGGCTCAAGTGTCCCTTGCCGGGTGTTCTGTCCGAACCTGCCTGAGCAAAACCTTAGGATTTGCGACTGGACCATCCGGAACAGTCGTGAGCAAGGTGCGTGGGAGCAGGTAGAATGCGAGCATCATCCGCATCTGATTTACCCATGAGAAACGCTTTGCTTCTGGGCCTTGGCCTGGTTTTGACCCCCCTGCAGTTATTGGCCGGTGACTGGACCAGCAAGCCTTTGCGTGACATCGCCGTCTATCCCGAATTTCGCGCCCCGGCCCAGGTCGTGCCTCTGGACGAGGCCAATCTGGCTGCCGAGGTATCCGCCGTTGTGACTGCCATGCCGGCTTTGCAAGGCAGTAGTGTGGCCAAGGGGGCCTTGCTGGTGAGCCTGGATGAGCGGCAATACCGGATCGAACTGGACCGGGCCCAGGCCCAGCTTCAAGTGGTGCAAAGCCGGGCC
>QKDJ01000195.1 GCA_003252145.1 Azovibrio restrictus | reverse complement strand
GCATTTGCCATAGTTGAGCCAAGGCTACGACTGGCAGTACCGCTATGAGAGGTTCATCGCGAAAGTTGGAGATGTAGCGCTGCATGCTAAAAACCATGGCACGGGATTTCAGTCCGATCAGCACACCTGTTACATTTTTGGGGGTGAGATCGAAGCGGTTTACATATTCTTCTGGGATCGACAGACCCGGGATTGGCATGCCAGTCTGCCAATCCAGATGGATGGCTTCCATAGCCTCCAGGCTGATATGTACCGTACGGTCCACGGGGGTGCCTGTGGGGGCCAGGATGCCTACGACTAGAAAAGGCTTGTCGCCGTGTTCTGCTAAATGCATTTGGCCAGTGCCGTGAGCCAGCGTGATCTTATCTCCTGGTTTGTAACCCAGGCTATGGGCGACTTCAGCACCTAATACCGTTTCGAAGACATCCTTGAAGCGGCGGCCATGATCCAGTTGCAGGGCCTGCTGATCAGCGTAATGGAAGTGTTCGAAGTAGGACTGGTTAGTGGCCACAACGGGGTAACCGTGATGGGAGTCCCCTAGGGAAAGGGGAATGGTCCAAGCCACTGCAGGATGCTGGCTTAGTTTCTGTACGCTAGACCAATTCATGTTGTTGGTGGCTTCACCCATGTGAAATACGGTGTACAGCATGAGTTGTATGGGGCTACCTCGAGCACCCACCACAAGATCCGTGCCGGAAACTGATTGCTCGAAGCTTTCACGGACATCGCTGCGTAACCGGGATACACCTAATAAAAGTGAGACTGACAAGGCGATGGAGATAACCACCAGGCTCAGAGTGGCTTTCCGGTTCCAGGCACTTTGGGCGGCCAAAAACATGAGTTGCCTCATCAATCCTCCCCCCGAGCCAGATTGATCTCGGACAGGCCCAATTGCTTCTGGAAGTGTCCAGCCATGCGCTGGTCGTGGCTTACGAACAGAAGTGTTGATCCCACAGCGTCGCACTCATTTCGTAGCAGGTTCAGAAAGGCGGATTGAAGCCCTTCATCCAGCGCGGAGGTGGGTTCGTCCGCCACCACTAATTCTGGCAACCCAATTAATGCCCGGGCGGCGGCAACCCTCTGTTGCTGCCCGACAGAAAGCGCGCTGGCTTTCTGAGACCAGAGCCCCGAGTCCAGATTCAGGTGTTCCAGGAGGCGGCAGGCCGATGCTTTCAGGTTTCCGGTGCCAGCCTTTGCACGATTTGCCCGCTGATCTGAGAAATGGCAGGGCAGAATCACGTTTTCCAGGGCGGACAGATAGGGAATAAGGTTGAATTGCTGAAAGATGAAGCCGATATGCTCGGCCCGCAGATGGTCTCGGACGGATGAGCCCAAGGCGGTCCAGTCCCTGCCCAGTATCCTGAGCCGGCCTGAACGAGGGGTGAGCACGCCGCCGATGAGATTCAGGAGAGTACTTTTGCCGGCTCCAGAAGGGCCGTGCAGGAATACTCTTTCGCCGGGCAGCAAGCGAAACTCTGGTATGTCCAGGCAAGGTTCCTGGCCCGGCCAGGCATAAACAATATCTTCCAGCTCGACGACGAAGGTCACGGGGCGTTCTCCGGGCTTACCAGTTCAATCGAGTTTTCGCAGGGGACAGTGTGGCGGCGTTTTGCCCATGAGGTCCAGCGACCTGAATCTTCAGCTGATGCAGGCGGGGAAAATATTGGAAAAGTTGTATCTCCATTCCCGTCAGAGCAGAAGGGTGAGCGCAGCGGAAGATGTAATCCGCATCCAAATCATCATGTTTCGATGCTTCTTTCTTGGCTCCGGTAGGGGGAGGAGGAGGGGGCTGAGTACCTCCATCCAGCAGAGATGGCGCCAGGGCATCGGTTTCAATGCTCACCTGTTCCAGCTGGCAAGCGGCTGCAGCCGGTAGTGCAAACAGGGCGCTTCCATTCCGCAGCTTGGCCACCATCTCTCTGGCCTGTTGTACCTGGGCGGCATTGTTGGGGGTATGTTCAAAACCCAGCAGGCTTTCCAGGGGACTGTCCAGATGTACACTGAGTATCTGTCCATCCACGGCGACATCCAGCTTGGCCTTGCCATGCACATGAGCATGAGTGGCCCAAGCGGGGCTGGAAAGGCTCGCCGAAGTGACCAAAATACCTATTAGTGCAAAAGACAGCTTTGCAGGGGGGGGCATGAGTGCTCCTATCAGTTCAAATTCAGTGTTCATGAATAAAGACTCCGATCACCACCGCGCCCAGAATGCCCAAGGAAAGCTGCAGCAGAATGTCTCTTGGTCGGCGATGCTGATGCAGTTCAGGCACTAGGTCTGCCATGGCAATGTAGATGAAGCTGGCTGCGGAAAGAATCAGGGCGTAAGGGATGATTTCTCGAGCGCTGCTCAAGGCGAAATATCCCAGCACACCACCCAGTACCGCCGCACCACCTGATAGTACGTTTAGCAGCATGGCCCGCCCCCGGCTATACCCGGAATGAAGCAGCACCATGAAATCCCCGATTTCTTGAGGAATCTCATGGATCATGACGGCGATTGCCGTACTTACTCCCAGCCGGGGGTCCTGGAGAAATGCGGCTGCAATCATGACCCCGTCCACGAAGTTGTGCAGAGTATCTCCCATCATCACCATGGCGCCTGCTGGGTGGCGGTGGGCATCGTGCTTTGGGTCCAGTTCTACGTGATCGTGGCGCCACAGGGCAAACTTTTCCAGGGAAAAAAATATGAATAGACCTACCAACAGCCAGATACCTGCTTCGTGGGCATCCAGACTTTCCGTAGCTTCCGGCAATACATCTAGGAAGGCCACTGCCAGCATGGTGCCAACGGAAAAGCTCACCAATACATTGGCAAGCCGGGAGAGGGCCGTGAGAGTAACCAGCGCTGCAAGCAGCACGGAGGCAACGCCACCCAGAAAAGTGGATAGCAGAATGTAGTTGAAGGTCATGAAGCACGCAGCCGGGGTGTGAAATAAGGGATTTATTTGCAACTAAGTTGCGTAAACTACCCCTTGCGGCATGTCGGTGCAACTTTGTTGCAGATCTGCTTAGTCCTGACAGTCAGGGCATCGGCCTCGTAGGGTTAATTCTGCGTGTTCACATTGGAAGCCGGGGGGCAGGGTAAAGGCAAATGCGGGGCGTAATTCATCCAGGCAGTACAGCTGACCACAGTACTTGCACTGGAAATGGGCGTGCTCGTGGGTGCTGGATGAATTCTGAGCGTCTCTACTCAAGGCATTGAAACGCCAGACCCGATCTTCACTCGCTATTTTGTGGGCCAGTTCTTTGTCTATCAGCCAATCCAGAACCCGGTACAGGGTAACCCGATCCAGGGCGTTCCCTGCTTCAGCAGCAGCTGAGGCGATCTCTGTATGGGTCAGGGCTCGCGGGGTGTTCAGCAAAATTTCAAGAACGACCTGTCGGGAAAGTGTCGGGCGCTCGCCAGCCTCTTGAATCAGGGATTTTGCCTGGAGACTTGCACCGCTTGTTTGAGAGGGGAGTACTGAAGATATAGACATATGCAACAGTGTAGCAGTTCACCTTGTCGGGGCTTTTTTAATACTGATCTTGAATCATCGCTGCATTAATCAGTTTTTCCTGCTCGCCTGGCGTACCGCTTTGGGATTGATTGTCTGATCCGTTTCCGGTGTCGTGGCCGCCCTCAATTCCTGGCATAACTGGGGGCGCCTATGCCACCGAGGGAGCTCTGAGTTACTCGGATCGAGCCCCGGTTCTGTTTTCGCCCTGCACTATGGAACCGGAATTTCTGGCGCTGCCTGAGTAGGCTACTTTGCTGACGGTACGCTTTTCCCCTTAGGGCTGACCATCGCCGGTTTTGGCTTGGGCAGTCAGTTGTTCTGTCTGGGGCTCAAGCCAGATCACGGCTCACGGGCTGTGTGGCACTAATGCCAGGGTTGACTGCCAACTTTTCCAGGCAGCGTGCCAGGTAATCGAAGAGGCGGCCGTCGTTGGCGGCGGCGGCGTTGAAACGCAGCCAGGGTTCCGGGGCGTGGCGCAGGAAGAACACGTCGCCTGGCGTGAGCAGGAAGCCGTTCTCCTGGGCGTCCTCCACCAGGGCGCGCATGTCTATGCCTTCGGGCAGTCGCGCCCAGACGAAGAGGTCCCCATTGAAGCGTTGCACCGGGTCCAGGCCGGCCCGGGTCAGTCCCTGGACCACCTGAGCCCGGTTGTGGCTCAGCCGGGCCCGCAGGCGTTCCAGGTGTTTGTGGAAGTGGCCGCTGGAGAGCAGGTCGCACACCAGGCGTTCGTCCAGCTCCGAGGCGGTGAGTACGGAGAGGATCTTGTGTTCGGTGAAGAGCTGGAGCAGTTCCGGGGCGGCGGCGATGAAGCCCACCCGGATGGCCGGGCTCAGGACCTTGGAGAAACTGCCCACCAGAATCACCCGTTCCAGCTGGTCCGCCTGGGCCAGTCGTAGGGGATTGGGGGAGGGGTGCAGATCGCCGAACACGTCGTCTTCCACGATCAGCAGATTGTGGCGCCGGGCCAATTCCAGCAGGCGAAAGGCGGTGCCCGCATCGGTGGAGCCGCCGGTGGGGTTGTGCAGCAGGGTCTGGGTAAAGAACAGGCGAGGGCGCCAGGCGGTACAGACTTCTTCCAGCACTTTCAGGTCCGGGCCGTTTTCCAGCCGGGGCACGCCCACCAGCTTGATGCCCTGAGCCCGGAGCTGGGCATGGAGGCCGAAGTAGGCGGGCTCTTCCACGGCCACCGTGTCGCCCGGGGAAAGCAGGGCCCGACTGATGAGATCCAGAGCCTGGGTGGCGCCAAAGGTCAGCAGAATCTGCTCGGGGGCGGCGGGGATGCCGGCCCGACCCAGTTTCAGGGATAGCTGGCTGCGCAGGGGCGGGTAGCCTTCAGCGGCGCCGGGGGCGGCGTAACTGCGTTTTTCCTTGCGGGCGAACTGGGCCAGGAAACGGGAGGAAAGCATGTCCTCCAGCCAGTGTTCCGGCATGAAGCCGCTACCCACCGCCGTGATGTTTTCGTGCCGTTGCAGCAGTTTCTGCATCAACCAAACGGCGTCCAGCTCGCTGCGCTGGGGAATGGGCAGGGCCGGGCGCTGCTCCTGGAGGCGGCGACTGCTGACGAAATAGCCGGAGGCGGCCTTGGATTCGATCAGGCCCCGGGCGGTCAGCCGGTCATAGGCGGACACCACCGTGGCGGTGCTGACTTCGGCCTGGCTGGCCAGCTTGCGGATGGAAGGCAGGCGGCTGCCGGGGGGCAGTTGCCCATTCTGGATCAGGCCCGCCATTTGGCTGACCATCTGTTCCACCAGGGAAACGGGGGCATCGCGATCCAGATAAATCATGGCTTTTCTCCTTGAGGGCCAAGCTTAGCCGAGCCCCATGGCTTCCTGGAAATCCGGCCCCATAAAACTGTATTGCAGGGGTGACCAGTACAGTGGGATTGTCCCGCCTGAAACAGCATGGCGCCAGAGCGTTCTGGTGTGCATTTTCCAAGTCCCGGGGGCGGATTAGGCTGATTTCCCTGAATGGGAGCCTGCCATGGACAAACAACGGATAAGCCTGGAACATGATCAACTGCTGCGCCTGGAGCGAGTGGGCGGCTGGAGCCTGTGCTGCCTGGAAGGGCGCCTGCTGCTTTCCGGCGCACCGCCTCTGGGGGATGTGGAACTGCATCCGGGCCAGGGCTGCTGTCTGGCTCCCGGTGTGGTGCTGGTAGATGCCTGCAAGGGAGCGCGCCTGGACCTGTGTCCGCCCGAGACGCTACCCTGGTGGGCCCGTTGGCGATCCCCGCCCCTTGTTGAATACCGAACCTGCTGAAAGCCTATGGATTCCCGGAGTACCGACGCGCACATCCTCTCTTTCCCGGCCGCCGACGGCTTTGAACTCAAGGGCTATTACTGGCCGGGAGAGGGGCAACTGCGCGGGGCGGTGCTCATCAATCCGGCCACCGGCGTGGCGGCCCGCTACTATCGCCGCTACGCTCAGTGGCTGGCGGCCCAGGGTTATCGGGTGCTGGCCTGGGATTACCGGGGCATAGGCCTGTCCCGGCCCGAGCGCTTGCGGCAGCTGCGGGCCACCAAGGCCGACTGGGGTGTGCTGGATTGCGAGGGCGCCTTGCAGGCCCTGCGGGCCCAGGGGCCCGACCTGGAGTTGTTGGCCGTGTGTCACAGCATCGGCGGTTTTGCCCTGGGGTTGGCCCCCAGCGTGGCCAGGGTGAGCCGGGCTCTGTTCGTGGGCTGTCAGTACGCCTACTGGAAGGACTACCACCGGGCCCATCGTCTGGCCTATCTGGCCCGCTGGCATGTGTTCATGCCAGCCTTGGCCGGGGTGCTGGGGTATTTTCCCG